>JASFTY010000019.1:0-17979 GCA_050050535.1 Gemmatimonadales bacterium
ATGAAGGTGGCCAGCACGGCGCCGCCGATCCCGGCGGCGGCCAGCGGCACGCCGAACAGCCAGGCGAGGAAGACGATGGCCGCGCCCTGGAAGAGGGCGGTCCCCATGCGGGCGAGTCCGGCGCCCAGCGGGATGACGAAGCTCCAGACGGGGCGCGCGAGCTGCAGCTCCTCGTCGGCCGTCTCGAGCATCGCCGGCAGGGTAGCCGCCGTGCTCGATGTGCCGGCGGCGATGAGGATCGGGTTGAGGCAGCGCTTGAGGAACCGGACGCCGGGCATGCCGCCCAGGAACCGCACCGCCGGCAGGTAGACGATCGCCACGAAGACGACCAGCCCGGCTAGCACGGCGAGGATGAAGGCGCCCAGGCTCTGCAGCATCGCCCAACCGGCCCGGGCTGCCACCGGCGCCGCCAGCGCGAAGACGCCGATCGGGGCCAGCCACAGGATCCAGTGCACCATCTTGATCAGCGCCTCGCTCACCGCGCCCGCCAGCGAGAGCAGGGTCTCGCGCTGGCCCTCGGGCAGTGCGCCGGTCGCCCCGGCGAACAGGATGGTGAAGACGATGAGCGGTAGCAGCGCCCCCTCCGCCGCCGCGGCGAACGGGTTGCTCGGGATCAGCGACAGCAGGAACTCGACCGGCCCCGGCAGGACCGGCGCCTCTGCCGCCGCGCCCGCCACCGCCTCCGCCGCCGCCTCGCTGGCCAGCGGCAGGAAGAGCTGCATTACCGCCATCCCCATCAGCACGCCGATGGCGGCGGTCGCCGCGAAGAAGAGCAACGTCAGGCCGCCCAGCTGGCCCAGGCGCCGCAGGTCGCCCAGCGTGCCCACCCCGACGAAGATCACCACGACCACCAGCGGGATGACCACCATCTTCAGCAGGTCGACGAACGCCTGCCCGATGGGCTCGATCCCCGTCGCGATGGCCATCAGCCAGGGCCAGCCGGTGAGCGAAGCGATGAGGCCGAGCAGCAGGCCGGCGACGAGTCCGAGCGCGACGGCGGTGTACAGTTTCATAGGGCGCGAACCGTTTGCCTTGGATAAGGGGTACAATCTGTCGTGACCGGAGATGACGTGGCACATTGAAGCGTCCACGTCAACCCGCAGCCGGGCCGGACGATGATCAGCCTCAGAAGCTTCGCGGCGATACTCCTCGCCGGCATCCTCGCGGCGGCGCCGGCCGCCGCCCAGGAAGAGCAGGCCCAGGAAGTACGGGCGCAGGAAGAAGTCACGACCGCGGCCCGGGTCGAGGGCCACGTACTGGACGACGAGAGCGGTCGGGGGATCGAGCGCGTAGAGGTGCGGCTGATCAGAGGCGACATCCACCTCGGCCGGCCCACCGACGGTTGGGGCTACTTCGCCTTCCCCAGCGTGCAGCCCGGCGCCTACGAGCTGGTGGTTAGCCACATCGCCTACGGCACGCGGCGCGACTCGCTCGAGATCGCCGGCGGTCAGCTCTACGACCTCGAGCTGCGGCTCACCATGCAGCCGATCGAGCTAGAGCCCCTCGTCGTCGAGGTCGTGCGCTGGCAGGTCTCGCCCAGGCTGTGGCGCTTCTACGAGCGGGTCGATCACGGCCAGGGCAGCTACATCACCCGCGACGAGATCGAGCGCCGCCAACCGCTCCGCGTTACCCATCTGATCGACGAGGTGCCGGGCGTTACCATCATTGATCGGCCCGGCCCCACCGACTACATCGTGCTCAGCCAGTACCGGCGCCGCGATCCCAGCGGTCGGCCCGGACCCTGCCTCCCCATCATCTACCTGGACGGCTACCGCATCGGCGACGCCAGCCTCGACGACCTCGTCTTCCCCTCCGACGTCGAGGGCGTCGAGGTCTACAAGGGCCTCGCCGAATACCCCGCCGAGTTCGCCAGCCCCGACGCCCGCTGCGGCGTCATCGCCGTCTGGACCCGCAGCGCGCCCAGCAGCGACGTGGTCGACTCGGGCACGCCGCTCTGGAAGAAGCTCGCCGTCGGCGGGGGCCTCGTCCTCATCTCGCTGATCCTCTTCTTCTAGCCGCGGTCTGCGGTCGGGCGCGGCCAGAGCCCCTCGCTTCATTGGCGCGCGGCTTCGGGCCGCGGGCCGGAACGGGCAACGGCGCGCCAAAAGTCCGCTCCGGGACTCTGGCCGCACCCTCCCTTTCGTGGTACCGGGTTCGTGGGCCTATGGCCGCGACCTCGGTGGCGCGGTGCTGTAGCGGGGTGGGCGAGTCCACTTGTTTGGGGAATCTGCAAAAGGATAGGAGCTGGACCTTGACCCGCGACTCGGCGGTGGCCGGCGGTGGGTGGAGCAGAGGGGGTAGGCGGGGTGTTGGGGGGGTTGACGAAAGGCGGGTGAGGATTGTACTATAGCACTAGAACACTAGGTATCTAGTGGTCTGGGCGGGGTCCAGATAGGGGGGTCGGCCTTTGGAATTGGCGATCGATCTGAAGAGTGGTGTTCCGTTCTACCGGCAGATCATCGAGCAGGTGAAGTTCGCGATCGCGCGGGGCGATCTGCGGCCGGGTGACCGGCTGCCGACGGTTCGGCAGCTGGCGGTGGACCTGTCGATCAATCCGAACACGGTGATCCGGGCCTATCGGGAGATGGAGATCGAGGGTGTGCTGGACACGCACCAGGGGTCGGGGACGTTCGTGAGCGGTGAGCCGCCGGAGATCGACGAGCTGGAGCGGGGGCGGATGCTGGATCAGATTTTGACGGAGCTAATGGCCCGGGCTTCGGGCTACGGGTTCACCCTCGAGGAGGTACTGGAGGGTCTGCGGGCGCGAAAGGAGGAGCCGAGATGAGCGAGAGTTCGAGGTCGGCGCTGGAGCGGGCGCGGGACCGACACCGCATGACATTGGAGCGGTTCGCGACGACGATGCGGGCCGATTTCCGGTTCGCGCCGCTCAACGCCTTGCTGCTGGTGGCGATCTTCGTGGCGGGGCTGGTGGCTCATTTGAACGTGCACCCGTTCAGCGTGGAGGCGGTGCTGCTGGCGCTGGGCTCGGCGCTGGGGCTGGCCGTCTTGCTGCGCACCTTCCAGATGTGGGAGGCGGTGGTGGTCTTCGGCACCGCCGACTGTCTGTATGTATTTCTGGAGCTGCGGCCGGAGAGCGAGATACTGCTGGTGACGATCGTGGTGGCGCTAGTCGTGGCGCCGGCGGTGCAGATCGCCTACCAGTGGGAGCGCGCGGTGCTGCTGCGGTTCGGGAAGTTCCGCGGGCTGCGGAAGTCGGGTCTGTTCGTCTTGGCGCCGGTGATCGACAAGGTGGCGCAGTTCGTCGATCAGCGGGTGCGGGTCACGGATTTCAGGGCGGAGACGACGCTGACCGCCGACACGGTGCCGGTCAACGTCGACGCCATCGCGTTCTGGATGGTCTGGGACGCGCAGAAGGCGGTGCTCGAGGTCGAGCACTTCGATGATGCGGTGGTCCTGTCGGCGCAGACGGCGTTACGTAACGCGATCGGCAGGGACGACTTGGCGGTGCTGCTGTCGGAGCGCGATCGCCTGGGCCAGGAGATCCAGAAGGTGCTGGACGAGAAGACCAACGCTTGGGGGATCACGACGCAGGCGGTGGAGATCCGCGACATCATCATCCCCAAGGGCCTGGAGGACGCGATGTCGCGTCAGGCGCAGGCGGAGCGGGAGCGGCAAAGCCGCATCATCTTGGGCACCGCCGAGACGGAGATCGCCGAGAAGTTCGCCCGCGCCTCCGAGCACTACAAGAACAACGCCGTGGCGCTCCACCTGCGGGCGATGAACATGGTGTTCGAGGGTCTGAGGCAGAAGGGCTCGATGATCATCGTGCCGTCGACTGCGGTGGAGACGATGGGGCTGGGCGCGCTGGGCGGTCTGACCGCCTTCGGCCAGGCGGGTGCGGGGCCAGAGGGCTTCGAACCGGAAAGCGATGAATGATCATCGGGAGGTCCGGTCGCCTAAGCTGTTGAGCCTGGTCGGAGCCGGGGAACTGCTCGCTCCGGCCGACCCGGAGGTCGGAACTGTTCGAGCGGTCCTGGCTCGTACGGGTAGAGGATGCGAGGAAACGTAAGTGTTACCTGATACTGTAGTGTTCGTCGTTGCGGCATCTGTGTGGCTGGTCGCGGGGATCTTGATCTTTCGCGTCGTGGTGCGGCGCGATTACCGGCGGCGGGGCCGACTGTCGCTGTTTGTCGGCTTCCTCGAGCTGCTGGTCTACTGCCTCTGGGCCACGCTCGCCTATATCTACCGGCCGCCCGATTGGCCGGCGATCCACGTCGGCTCCGCCCTGCGGGTCGTGGGCTGGATCCTCTTCGCGGGAGGCCTAATCGTCACGTTCGGCACGATGATCGTGTTCG
Source organism: Gemmatimonadales bacterium (assembly GCA_050050535.1). GTDB lineage: Bacteria > Gemmatimonadota > Gemmatimonadetes > Palauibacterales > KS3-K002. The sequence continues at coordinate 4,317 of JASFTY010000019.1, forward strand.
GGATGGCGCGCGCGTTCGGGAGGCGCGTCGACGTGCTGAAGCAGTCGGGGCTCTACGGGCTGAGCAGGAACCCACAGACCGTGGCGTTCCTGGTGGCGATGGTCGGGTACCTGGCCCTCTGGCCGTCCTGGTTCGGCCTGGGATCGGTGGCGATACTCGCCGTCATGGCGCACACGATGGTGCTGACGGAGGAGGAGCACCTGCGCGACGTCTATGGTGACGAATACGTGCGGTACTGCGAGCGGGTCCCGCGTTATCTGGGTCCGGCTCGCGGGCCGCTGAGAGATACCGTTTGAGTCTCTGGGCCGGTCGCGCACCGTATGACCAGGACTATCGGCTCCTGGTACTCACTGTCCCACCTGCCCGCTGCGGGGAGCGACCGGCCCGTTGTTGTATGGGCCGCGGAGGCTTAAGATGCGAGCGGTCCTCGCGTCGGAAACCGAGATGAACGAGCCATCGCACGACCTCTCGCGGCTACGCATCGATCGCGACCGGCCGCCGCCCGGCGTCGGTCGCGCGCTGCGCTGGAGCGCGCTGATCGCCGTCGGCGCGGCGGTTCTGGTGGTCGTGTTCGTCGTCGTTCTGCGCGGCGTCGGGCAGCCCACAGTCCAGGTCGCGCTCGCGGAGCGGGTCGGCGGCGGCGGCGCCTCGACCGGGGTGACCGCCAACGGCTACGTGGTGGCCCGCACCCAGGCCTCGGTCTCCTCGAAGATCACCGGCCGGCTCGAGTACCTCGGGGTCGAGGAGGGCTCGGTCGTCGAGCAGGGCCAGATCATCGCCCGTCTGGAGAGCGCCGACTACGCGGCGGCGCTGGCGCAGCGCGAGGCGGAGCTGGGCACGGTGCGGGCCGCCCTTTTGGAAGCGGAGGCGGAGCGCGACCAGCTGCGGCGCGATGTCGCCCGCTCGCGCGATCTGCGGGCGCGGGGTCTGACCTCCGAGCAGGAGACCGAGCAGCTGGAGATGCGGCTGGCCACGGCGGAGGCGCGGGTGAACCGGGTGCGGGCCGAGGTCGAGGCGGCGACGGCGGCCGTCGGCGTGGCGCGGGCCAATCTAGAGAACACGTACATCCGGGCGCCGTTCAGCGGGACGGTGCTGCGCAAGGACGCCGAGGTGGGCGAGGTGGTGGCGCCGGCGGTGACGGGCGGTGGCCTGACGCGCGGCGCGGTGGTGACGATGGCCGATCTGGAGACGCTCGAGGTCGAGGTCGACGTGAACGAGGCGTACATCGCGCGCGTGCGTAACGGGCAGCCGGTGTCGATCGACCTCGACGCCTACCCCGACACCAGCTTCCGCGGCCGCGTCCGCCAGGTCGTGCCGACCGCCGACCGGCAGCGGGCGACGGTCCAGGTGAAGGTCAGCATCCTGGACAAAGACCCGCGGATCCTGCCCGAGATGGGCGCCACGGTGGAGTTCATGGAGGAGGAAGACGATGCGCAGCCGGCGGCGCCGTCGCGCATCTTCGTGCCCGCCGCCGCGGTGCGCGACGAGTCGGGCCGGCAGATCGTCTGGGTCGTGCGCGATGGTCGGGTCGAGCGCCGCGAGGTCGATGCCGGTCCGGTGACCGGCGAGCGGCGCGAGATCCGCAGCGGCGTAACGGCCGGCGAACAGGTGGTGGTGGCGGGCCACGAAGGACTCGAAGACGGGTCGCGGGTCCGCACGGCACCCCGCTAACGGAAAGCACACGATGGCTCTACTCGAGATACGTGACCTGTCCAAGGTCTATCAGCGTGACAGCCAGGCGATTTCGGTCTTCGAGAACATCGACCTGGACATCGATACCGGCGAGTTCCTGGTCCTCATGGGTCCGTCGGGCAGCGGGAAGACCACGCTTCTGAACTTGATCGCCGGACTCGACGAGCCGAGCGCGGGCACGATAACCGTCGGCGGCGAGGAGGTGACCTCCATGTCGCGGCGCCAGCTGGCGGCTTGGCGGTCGAATCACGTCGGCTTCATCTTCCAGCTCTACAACCTGTTGCCGGTGCTCACCGCCTATCAGAACGTCGAACTGCCGCTGCTACTCACCCACCTGTCGAAGAAGGAACGGCGCGAGCACGTGATGACGGCGCTGGAGGTGGTCGGGCTGTCCGACCGGGCCGAGCACTTCCCGCGCCAGCTGTCGGGCGGCCAGGAACAGCGCGTCGCGATCGGTCGCGCCATCGTCAGCGACCCGACGCTGATTTTGGCCGACGAGCCGACCGGCGACCTCGACGCGAAGTCGGCCGACGAGATCCTGACGCTGATGCAGCGACTCAACCGTGAGTTCAGCAAGACAATCCTGCTGGTGACGCACGACCAGCGGGCCGCCGAGCGCGGCGAGGCGATCATGCACCTCGACAAGGGTGTCTTGACGCGATGAAGTACGCGCGGCTCGTCTGGGTTAACCTGACCCGTAACAAGCGGCGCACGATCCTCACCATGCTAAGCGTCGCGGCGGCGCTCTTCCTGTTCGCGGCGCTGAGGTCGGTGAACACAACGCTGGATGACGCGCGGCAGGTGGGTAGCGAGTCGCGGATGGTGGTGCGGAACGCCATCTCCGTCGTCTTCCCGGTCCCCGAGTCGTACTACAGTTGGCTCGCCACCGTGCCCGGGGTGCGGCGCGTGACCTGGGGCAACTGGTTCCACGGCATCTACCGGGACAACCGGCGCGACTTCTTCCCCAGCTTTGGCGTCGACGTCGACGGCTATTTCGATGTCTACCCGGAGATGGTGGTCCCCGAGGATCAAGCGCAGGCGTTCAGACGCGAGCGGACCGCGGCGCTGGTCGGCACCGGCCTGATGGAGCGGTTCGGCTGGCGGCTGGGCCAGACGATCAGTCTGACCAGCCTGATCTACAGCCCCGACCAGGCCTGGCCGTTCACGATCCGCGCCGTCTATACGCCGCTGCCCGGTTGGACCGACGAGGCCTTCTACTTCCACTACGACTACCTGTACGAGATGGCCGAGTGGACGCAGCCCGGCTGGTACGTCCTGGCGCTCGAGGATCCGTCGCTCGCCGGGACGGTCGCCGCGACGATCGACCGGCACTACGAAAACTCGCGGTACGCGACGCGCACGGAGACCGAGCGCGCCTTCCAGTCCGGCATGGTCTCGATGTACGGGAACGTCGGCCTGTTGATCAACGCCGTCGGCATCGCCGTCTTCTTCGCCATATTGCTGGTCGCCGCGAACGCGATGATGATGGCGGCGCGCGAGCGGGCCAGCGAAGTCGCGGTACTCAAGACGCTGGGCTTCAGCGACCGGCTGCTGTTCGGCCTCGTGCTCGCCGAGGCGGCGGCGATAACGGTGTGCGGCGGCCTGCTGGGCGTGTTGACGGCGAAGCTGCTGTTCGAGGGGACGGACTTCCAGGGTATGGGCTTCCTGCCGGGCTTCGAGGTCAAGCTGCGCACGGCGAGCCTCGGCATGTTGATCGCGATCGTGCTGGGGCTGATCAGCGGTCTGGTTCCCGCCTGGCAGGCGGCGCGGCTGCCGGTGGCGCGGACGCTGCGCCGCGTGGCGTGAGGCGACGGCGATGAAGTACGCGCGGCTCGTCTGGGTGAATCTGATCCGTAACAAGCGGCGCACGATCCTGACGACGCTCAGCGTGGCGGCGGCGCTCTTCCTGTTCGCATCGCTGCGCTCGGTGGTCACGGCCCTGCAGGACGCGGGCGAGTTGGGCAGCGAGACGCGGATGATCACGCGGAACGCGATCTCGCTCGCCTTCCTGCTGCCGGAATCCTACTACAACAGGCTGGTCGAGGTGCCGGGCGTGAAGAGCGTGAGCTGGGCCGCCTGGTTCGGCGGCGTCTACCGCGACCCGCGCGACTGGTTCGCCAGCCTGGCGATCAAAGCCGACAGCTATCTGCCGATGTACCACGAGATCATCGTTCCGGAGGACCAGAAGCGGGCGTTCATGGCGGAGCGCACGGCGGCGCTGGTCGGCAGCGGTTTGATGGAGCGGTTCGGCTGGCGGCTGGGCCAGACGGTGAGCCTGCGCAGCACGATCTTCGCGCCCGACCAGGAGTGGCCGTTCACGGTCCGGGCGGTCTACGAGCCGTCCGAGCCCGCCTTCGGTGACGAGTGGTTCTTCTTTAACTGGGAGTACCTGTACGAGAACACGGGCCGGCGGATGACGCCGGGCTGGTACGTCCTGCAGATCGAGGACCCGGCGCTCGCCGCTTCCGTGGCCCGGGCGGTGGACGAGCAGTTCGAGAGCTCGCAGGCCCGGACGAAGACCGAGACCGAGCGCGCCTTCCAGACCAACTTCCTCACGATGTGGGGGAACGTCGGGCTGCTGATCAATGTCATCGGTATGGCGGTCTTCTTCGCCATACTGCTGGTGGCGGCCAACGCGATGATGATGGCAGCGCGCGAACGGATGGGCGAAGTGGCCGTGCTGAAGACGCTGGGCTTCGGTGACCGGCTGCTGTTCATTCTGGTGCTGGTCGAGGCCGCGGCGATCACGGTGGGCGGCGGCCTGCTGGGTGTGCTGGGAGCCAAGCTCTTCTTCGACGGTACCGAGTTTCAGGGCGCCGGTTTTCTGCCCGGCTTCGAGGTCAAGTGGGTGACGATGGCCATCGGCATGGCGATCGCCGTGGTCCTCGGACTCGTCGCCGGTCTGCTGCCCGCCTGGCAGGCGGCGCGCTTGCCGGTCGCGGGAACGCTGCGGCGCGTGGCCTGAGGAGAGGATGATGAAGATCCCGCTCATCTACAACATACGAAGTGTCAGGCAGCGACCCGTCTCGACGCTGACCACCGCGCTGGGGATGGCGCTCGTCGTCCTGGTGTTCATTGCCATGCTGGCCCTGTCCCGCGGCTTCCGCGCCGCGCTCACCGGCACGGGGTCGCGGGCGAACGTCCTGGTGGTCCGCACCGGGGCCGACAGCGAGCTGGTGAGCGGGATCAGCCGCGAGGCGGCGCAGATCATCGCCGGCATGCCGTTCGTCGCCGATGGGCCCGACGGCCGGCCGATGGTGAGTCCCGAGGTCTACGTGCTCGTGTCGCTCGAGCGCCCTCGCGGCGGTGACGCGCTCGTGGTGGCCCGTGGAATCAACCCCGAGGTCTTTCATGTACGTCAGAACGTAGAGATCGTCGCCGGCCGCATGATCAACCCCGGCAGCTCGGAGATCATTATCGGCAAGAGCATCGTGGGTCGCTTCGCGGACACGGAGGTCGGTGATGCCCTGAGCTTCGGGAACCGCGACTGGACGGTGGTCGGTCACTTCGCCGCCGGCGGCTCGGCCTTCGAGTCGGAGATCTGGGGCGAGAACGAGCAGTTCATGCCGGCGTTCCGCGGCGACGTCTTCCAGTCGGTGACCTTCCGGATGCGGGACCCGGCGGCCTTCGAGTCGGTCAGACAGGCGCTGGCCGACGACCCGCGGCTGCAGGTCGACGCGCATCGCGAGTACGACTTCTACGCCGATCAGTCGTACCTGCTGACCCAGATCCTCAACTTCGCCGCCGTGTTCATCGCGGGCATCATGGCGATCGGCGCCGTGTTCGGCGCCGTCAACACCATGTACGCGGCGGTCGGCGCCCGGGCGCCGGAGATCGCCGTGCTCCTCACGCTCGGCTTCCGGCCCTTCAGCGTCCTCTCGTCCTTCCTCTTCGAGGCGCTGGTCATCGCCTTCATCGGCGGCGTGCTGGGCTGTCTGTTCGCGCTGCCGCTGAACGGGATCGTCACCAGCACGACCAACTGGGTCTCGATGAGCGAGGTGGCGTTCGCGTTCCGCGTCACGCCCGACCTGCTGCTCGCCGGTCTGACCTTCGCGCTGTTGATGGGGCTGATCGGCGGCTTCTTCCCGGCGCGCCGTGCCGCGCGCCAGCCGATCGTCCAGGTGGCCAGACAGGCCTGAGGGCTTAGTAGCCGACCAACGTCACGCTGCCGTTACCGCTGGCCAGCTGTATGAGACCCAGGCCGTCGCCCAGCTGGCCGCTGATCGCGTTGCTGGTCTGGTACTCGGTCGACACCGTCAGGTTCGAGACGCTGACGGTGCCGTTCCCGGCGCTGGCGAGTAGCTCGGCCGACGTATTCTCGGGGATAGCGACGTCGATATCGCCGTTGCCGGTGCTGACGAACAGCGCGCCGAAGAGCGGAAGGAACACCCGCGCGTCGACCGAGCCGTTAGCGATCTGCACGGTCGCTGACCCGAAGCTGTCGTTCAGCGCGATCGTCCCGCTGCCGTTCTGGATGTAGAGGTCGCCGCCGATTCCGTTCATCGTGATGTCGCCGCTGACGTTGCGGACGAGGACGAACATGAACTGCGGAATCTCGATCTCGTAGTGGGCGACGTAGTCGCGGGTATCGAGCCCCGAAGGCTGAGCGGTCGTGATGATCAGCTCGTTCGTCCTCTGGTCGACGTCCACCCAGAACTCCGACAGCCCCGCCGCCGCCTCATCGGCGTTCTCGGCGCTGACCTCAAGGACGGCGCGGATGCGGATGGAATCGCTCCCGGCGAGGGCGGTAACGGTGATGTCCCCGCTCTTCCCGAACAGTCGTAGGCGGGCGGTGGAGGCCCGATCGGTATCGTACTCGAAGGTCTGCCGGGCGGTGGCCGGACCGTCTTCGCTGCCGAGTATGTCGGCGAAGCAGCCGGCGCTGGCGGCGGCTGCGAGCGCAAGCAACCCTGCTACGAGACCGAGGCGGACCCGGCGCCGGACCTTATCTGCCACGCGTAGCGCTCCTCTGGGGGGAAACTGCTGCATTGTTGTCCCTAAGCTCAACAACGTGATGGACGGCCGGCGGGTTTCAGAGCCCCCGTCACGTCCGATTACCGACACCTCACGTCCCGATCACCGTTATGATGCCGTTGCCCAGGACCAGCGAGATGGTGCCCTGGCCATCGCCGAGCGTGCCGGTGAGGACGACGGGCCTGACACCGGGCGGGGTTTCCGATTTGTTCTGGAGATTGAGGTGCTCCAGCGTCCAGCCGCAGCAGCCCACCTCGAGGTAGAGCTCGGCGGATGTGCTCGCCGGGATCCGCAGCGTGATATCCCCGGTCTCAACTTCTACGTCCACGACACCGTCCAACGGCAAGGTCACCTCGGCGTCGACCTCCCCGTTGACGAGTTGGATCGCTGCGCTCCCCTCGATATCCTCGAGCGTGACATCACCGCTGGCGGCCGTAACGTCGACTCTGTTCTTGAACCTCACCACCGTGACGTCCCCGTTACCGCTCACGACGGTCACCTCGAGGCCGTCGGGCACCTCGATCTCGTAGTTCACCGTGTACTCGCGGCCGCTGCTCGCCGGCGGTTCATCGGTCGCGACGAGGAAAGTGTCCGGGGTCTCCTCGACGCTAACCTCGAGTATCTCGAGGTACCCATCGGCGTCCAGCTGGCTCCACGACGACCGGACCTGCCGGGTGCCGTTGACCCGCAGGCGGTCGGGAACCGTAACCCCGGCGATCGTGACGGTCCCGTTCGTGGCCTCGATGTGCAAGCGCGCCTGCGTCGTCACGTCGACGGTGAACGAGAACATGTCCTCGGCGATGTACTCGTAGGAGTCGTTCGAGCTCGAGCCGGTGGGAGTCCCATCGCAGCCGGCCATCGGCGGCGCCACGGCAAGAATCAGCAGCGCCAGGCGCGCCGGCCTCGGTATCGGGATCGCGTACGGCATGGCTAGCCTCCCTTACAACGGGCTATCCGGTCTACAGGTCGATCCGTTACACCTCACGTCCCGATCATGGTTATGATGCCGTTGCCGACGGCCAGAGATATCGTGCCCTGTCCGGCACCGAGCGTGCCGGTGACGGTGGGCGGCCACACACCCGGCGGGCTGTGCTCCAGGTCCTGCACGTCGAGATTGCTGAAGTTGTTACCGCAGCAGGCGATCTCGAAGTAGATCTCGGCCGAGGTATCGGTGGGGATTTCCAGCGTGATATCGCCGTCCGCGACGGCCATGTCCACGACACCGTCCAGCGGCAGGGTCAGCTCGGCGTCGACGTCCCCGTTGACGAGCTGGATCGACACGTTCCCCTCGATCTCGTCGAGGTTGATCGCCGCGTTGACGCTGGTGATCTCGACGCTGTTCTTGACGAACTCCACGATGATGTCGCCGTTCACGTTGACCATGGCGACCTCGAGGTCGTCGGGCAGCCTGATCTCGTATTCGACCGCGTAGGCTCTGCCGTCCTGCTCCGGTTGATCGGTGTGGACGTGGAACACCTCCACTCCTTCGTCGATCACGACCGCGAGATTGTCCAGTGCGGCGTCGGCGTCGGCTTGGCTGTTCGACCAGACTAGCTTCGTCCCCTCAACGGTCATCGTCGTGGCGTCCACGACGCCGGTGACTCTGATGGTGCCGTTGATCGCATCCAGCCGCAGGCGCACCTGGTCCACCACATCCACGGTGTACGAGAACTGCGCCTCGGCCATGAAGTCGGTTACGGCGGTCGAGCCCGGGTCGCAGGCGGTCGATGACAGGACGGCCGCGACGAGTATCGCCGCCAGGCTCGCCGGCTTCGGTCTGAGTATCGCGTGCGGCATGGTCATGCTCCTTACGGCAACTAAGCCGTCGATATTGTCGGGGTCGCAGGTTACATAAACTAGCCGCACAACGACCCCGAATAAAGACCGCGCGACCCGGGTATACATCTACGGAAGTCACATCATTCCCGCGGAGGTAGGATCATGCTCGGCGTACGTAAAGTGTGCTGCCCGGCATGGGTGCCGTGGTGCGCACAGCTGGTGATCGTACCCGTCTGGTCGTGGCTGACCTACGGCGCGCTGTTCGGGGGCGGCGGCCGCGCCGGACTCGGCGTGACCGACTGGGCCCTGGTCAGCTTCGTCCTGATCGTCGTGTCGCTCTTCCTCTTCCTGGCTGGCTACCGCAAGCTGCCCGGTCCCGTCGCCGAGGACGTTCAGGGCGGTGACAATAAGTGAACCCCTACGCCAACGCTTTCACAACGCGGCGGCCCCCGCGCGCCTGTTCGTGCGGTCTCGCGCCCGGCACGCATCTTGACCCTCAGCACCGGTGCAGAACACCAAGCCGAGGAGGAGAGATGCGCACTCGACGTCCGCTACGTCCGCTCGGCCGCCGCCTGGCCTGGCGCGTCACACCGCTGGCCGTCTGTGCCCTCGTCGCCCTCGCCTGCGGCGAAGACGGCGACGAGCTTTCCGGTCCCGATCTCGACCTCGTGGCCGAGTGCGCGAGCCCCGCCGCCGCCTGGATCTGGTGCGACGACTTCGAGACGGACCGCCTCGACTCCTACTTCGAGTACGGGAACCCGGGCGGCGACGGGTTCGTGCGGGCCGACGGCGCCGGCGTCGCCGACTCGTACGGGATGTGCGTTCGCTTCGCCGACGATCAGGTCTCCGCCGGCAGGCTGCACCTCGCCTTCGGGCGAACGCCCGGCGCCTACTTCCGACCGGTGGACGACGGCACCGCCGACTACCGCGAGATCTACTGGCGCATCTACCTGAGGCACCAGTCGGGTTGGACCGGCGGCGGCGGCGACAAGCTGTCCCGGGCCATCGTCTTCGCCGGCGACGACTGGTCGGAGGCGGCGATCGCCCACGTGTGGAGCGGTAGCTCGTCGCGCGGCGGCACGAACCAGAGCCGTTACTACCTGCTCCTCGACCCGGCCTCGGGTACGGACGAGGCGGGTAACCTGCAGACGACCGGCTACAACGACTTCGACAACCTGCGCTGGCTGGGGATCGAGCAGGGCGCCACACCGCTCTTCGACTCGGAGCACGTCGGCCGCTGGTACTGCGTCGAGGCGCACGTGCGGCTGAACGACGCCGGTCAGTCGGACGGGGTCTTCGAGCTCTGGATCGACGACGTTCTCGAGGCCCGCAAGACCGGCATGAACTGGCTCGGCGCCTACGACGCTTACGGCATCAACGCGATCTTCTTCGAGAACTACTGGAACTCCGGCTCGCCGGTCGCCCAGGAGCGCTACATCGACAACATAGTGGTGAGCACTGAAAGGGTCGGTTGTCGGTAGTCGGTTGAAGAGGTAGGCGGTAGGCGGTAGGCAGTAAGCACCAATCTATGACGCGGCTGCCTACCGTTGGCCCACCGTCTACCGTCTACCGGCCACCTATATTTGTGAAACAAGCTACGGAAACGGTCCCGCGTCGGCGCGGCAGAATCTTTCCGCGCCCGCTACTTTTTGCTGACCCGGGGCCTTGGGCGCGCGGCACCGCCATTTGTTCCTAGGCAAAGCTTGCGCAGCGGGGCGTTGGGGCCTTAAATTGATGCCGACAGATCCCGCCACACCTCGGGCCGACGGCCCGTGTGGCGGCTTTTTGTTGGGCTGACCTCCCCACTGACCTCCCCCCGGTCACCCAGGAGTCCGGCGCGTCATCCGTGCCGGGTGGGTAATCCGACTTGATACAGAAGAGCGAAGCGTTCGGCATCGGTGTGCTCGACGAGCGTATAGGCGGGCCCGTGCGGGGTGGTCTGCACGCGGTGATCGGCGGTCCGGGGACGGGGAAGACGGTGGCGGCACTGCAGTTCCTGCTCGAGGGGATCCGGGGCGGTGGCCGGGTGGCGATGCTGACACAAGCGCGGCCGGCGGACGTGATCGACCTGGCGCACTCCATCGGTATCGACCTGACGGCGCACCTGCGGTCGGGCCGCTGGCTGCTGCTGGGCTATCAGTCGGGTTTCCGCGAGCGGTATCGGCGCAGCATCGAGCCGCGGGAGGTGTTCGAGGAGCTGGCGGCGTTCGTCAGGGAGGAGGGCGTGCCGGAACGGCTAGCTATCGACACGTGCGGGCCGCTGGTCACGGCGCGCGAGTCGGGCAACGGTGCGGAGATGCTGATCGACCTGTTGGGCGAGTTGAAGACGATGGTGATGCTCACGTTCGCCGCGGAGCATCCCAGCGCCCTCGACTCGAGCTTCGATCTCATCTCGCAGCGCGCCTCGCTGATTCTTCACTTCACGCTGAGCCCCGAGGGTCGGCGCGAGATCGTGGTGCGTAAGACGGTGGGCCCGTCGCAATCGGCGGGCCCGATAACGTTCGACATTAGGGAGAACCTGGGGATGGTCCCGCCTGACATGGTTCAACAGAAGCGTCGCAGCGATATGACGCCGGAGGTGCGGCGTCGGGTCCTGCTGCTCGACATCACCGGTGAGCTACCGGAGGAGCTGCGGCTCTGGCTGGAGGAAACGTTCGAGCTGGTCCACACCACTGACGCGGTCGACGCGTTCCCCGAGCTGGCGCAGCGCGAGTTCGGGCTGGTCGTGGTGCATGTCGATCGCCGGACGGTGAAGCGCGGGCTGCACGTGATGCAGCAACTGCGCCGCGCCGCCAGCCGGCCGCCGATCCTGCTCATATCGCGCGTCGTCGTCCGGGCCAGCGACCGGGCGATCGCGCTGCGATCGGGTGCGGACGACTTCGTCTCCGGCGGTCTCAACCCCGAGGAGCTGGCCTCGCGGATGGAAGCGCTGTTGCGCCGCGGCCGCACGGAGGTCGAGTCGCGCGCCGTGGAGGTGGAGCCCGTGCCGGCGCCCGAGTCGCCAGGCGAGGCTCGGCCGCAGGTGAGCGGCGACTCGCAGGAAGTGCGGGACACGGTCCGCGCCCAGCTGAAGGCTTCCGGCGCACCGATCTTCTCGCTCGTCATCCTGAAACCGGCGAACGGGCGGGGACTGCACGCGCTCGCCACGCACGTCGCCGAGCAGATGCGTCAGGACAGCGGCGATCGGATGTGCGTGAACGGTCAGCAGGTCGAGGTCTATTTGCACGGCGCGATGTCGAGTCACGCCGAGAAGTTCTTGAAGCGCGTAATGATCGATCCGTTCAACGAAGTTGATGCGGAGGTATACACGTCGCCCACCGATCGTGAGCGACTCCTGAAAGTGATGAGACAGTAGGTAGGATGGCTGAACTCCCCCGCTGGTCCTACTGGGGACGGTTCGCGACGCTCGCGACCGCGTCGCTGTGCTTGCTCTTCTTCTTCGTCTTCGGGTTCCTACCGCAGCGGTTCCTGCTGGAGCTCGACTTCTCGGAGAGCGGTTTCGCCTACCCGGTGATCAGACCACCGCACCCGCTTCCGCCACTACCGCCGCCGACCCAGGTCCGCCGACCGATCCCGCGCGGGCCGGCGGAGCGTTTCTGGGCCGAGTACCTGCCGCTCGCCCGCAGCGGCGAGCACGCTGCGGCGCTCGAGCTGGTGACCCGTTACCTCGATCGGTACCCGAACGATCTGGGTGCGCGGCTCGAGTACGCGCGCGAGCTGTGGCGGGCGGGCCGGCTGAGCGATGCGATCGTCGCGTATCGCGAGGCACTGGCGCTCGGCGCGGAGCCGGAGGCGCGGCTCGAGCTGGCGCGGCTCTACTCGGCGGTGGGCGAGTGGGACGGCGCGCTGGCGATCTACGAGGAGCTCGCGGCGGAATCGCCGCGCGACCCGGAGCTACTGCGCGAATTCGCCGAGGTCGCGACCTGGGCCGAGCGCTACGAGCGCGCCGAGGCCGTGTACGTGCGGCTCGTCAAGCTCACACCTGGGGACCCGGAGCTCCGCCTGCAGTGGGCACGGGTCCTCTACTGGTCCGAGCTTCCGGAACGGGCACTGGAAGTGTTGGCTCACCTCCCCTCTGACTATCGGAGCGCCAGCGTCGACTCGCTGCGTGCCGCGATCGCCGTCGCACTGCCTCCCCCCGACGCGGAGCCGAGCTTGTGGGAGCTCGCTCGCGGACTGGCGATGGCGGGCGCGGCCGACTCGGCGCTGGCGCTCTATCGCGTGGTCCTGTCCGAGGACCCCGGTGCCGACTCGACCCTTCTCGAGATGGCGGATGTCTTCGAGTATCGGTCGAACGAACCGGACAGCGCGATCGCGTACCTGCGCGCCTATTTGGGCCGCCGGCCGGGCGATCGCGACGTCCGGATGAGACTGGCGCGCCTGCTGGCCTGGAACGGCCGGCTGGCCGAGGCGGCAGCGGAGACGGAAACGCTGATCGCGGCGCGACCGGACGACGCGGAGGCATGGGCACTATTGGGCGAACTGCGCCGCTGGAGTGGGGATCGTGTGGGGGCGGCGCAGGCCTATCAGCAGTCGCTCGACCTCGCCCCGGAAGAGGTCACGGCTGTTGAAGGTCTCGCCGCCCTCAATGCTCAGCTCGACGCGGAACTGGCGCGCCGGGGCAGGATCGGCCCGGCGGGCGGCGTCGACTATTTCGCCGACTCCGACGACTTCTCCGTCGCCGGCTGGCGCGGCGCCTGGACGAACGGGTCGCCGCGGATCCGGACCGGCGTCGAGTTGACACTCGAGAGACTTGCAGGCTACGAGCCGAGTGGCGGACGCGCCGACCTGACGGCCGTCGACACCCGGGCGACGGCCGAGCGCTGGTGGCTGCAGGGTAGGCTGCGGACGACGGCCGGGCTAGGCGTCTGGGCCGCGGGCGCGGGTGCCGACTTCCAACCGGTCGCCGAGCTGGTCGTCGTGGCGCCCGACCTGGGAGGCGCCGCGGTCCGCTTCGAGTACCGTCACGAGCCGGCTTTCAGGGAGACGGCGACGTTGCAGGCGACGTTGGCGGGCCTGCGCGCCGACGTGGCGCGCCTCGGCTATTACCGTTCGATCACCGAGCGAATCGACATGTCGATGGCGGCACGCCTCGCATGGCTCTCGGGGCAGGGCGAAGCCAACGTGCGAGGCGACGCCGCCATCGCCTTCTTCTACCGGCCCGACGATCGCTGGACGCTGGGCTACGAGAGCCGCGCCTTGAGCTTCCGCGATCCGG
>JASFTY010000020.1:0-17383 GCA_050050535.1 Gemmatimonadales bacterium
TCGGCTTCGCGTTGGCGCTACCCGATGTGAACCAGGCGATTCGACACACGAACGGGCGGCTCTTCCCACTCGGGCTGATCAAGTTCCTCTGGCACTTCCGCCGGGTCGACCGGATCCGGATCATCACGCTGGGCATAAAGGCGGAGTATCGAGGCGGCCCGATGGCCCCGATGTTCTACTTGGAGTTCTTCAAGCGCGGTAGCGGCAAGGGTATTCGAGTGGCGGAGAGTTCCTGGATACTCGAGGACAACCAGCCGATGCGCCTGGGCGTGGAGAAGATGGGATTTCGTCCGTACAAGACCTACAGGCTCTATGACAAGGCGATATCGGGCTGAGAGGAGACGAACATCGAAGGTCGAGAGCTGAAATGTGAAGGTCGAAGGAGGTGTTCGACTTTCGATGTTCGGTGTCCGATGGCCAGGGTTCAAAAGCGATGACCGAAGGCAAGACGGTCTTGGTAACCGGTGGTACCGGCTTCGTGGGCAGTCACGCGGCGGATGTGCTCATCGAAGCCGGGTGGCGCGTACGCTGCACGGTGCGGACGACCAGTGACCGGCGCTGGCTGAAGGGCAAGCCGGTGGAGCCGGTTGACGTCGACCTGCGGGAGGGCGGGCTGGAGGAGGCGGTGGCCGGGATCGATGCCGTCGTTCACTGCGCTGGTCTGACGCGTGGTTCGCGCGGCGCGCTGTATGCCGCGAATCGGGATGTGACCGCTGCGTTGGCGGACGCCTGCGTCGAGACGGGGCGGCGGATACGCTTCGTCTACTGTAGCAGTCAGGCGGCGGCGGGCCCGAGCTCGATCTGGCGGCCACGCGAGCTCGAGGAGCCGCCGCGGCCGGCGAGCGACTACGGACGGAGCAAGCTGGCGGGTGAGGTCGAGGCGCTGAGGCGTTCCGAGGCGTTGCAGGTAGTCGTCGTGCGGCCGGCTGCGGTATACGGGCCACGGGACGAGGATACGCTACCGTACTTCCGCATGGCGGCGCGCGGCGTCGTCTTGGTGCCTGGGTTGTTCACGCGACTGGTGCAGATCGTACATGTCCGAGACGTGGCGCGGGCGCTGCTGCTGGCGGTGGAGAGGCCCGAGGCCGTGGGTCGGACCTACTTCGTCGCCCACCCGGAGGTGATCACCTGGCGCCAGCTCGCCGCCGCGCTAGGCCGCGCCGTAGGGCGTCGCGCCACGAGGCTTCATCTGCCGGCCTGGTTGGTGCAGGCGGCCGGCGTGGTGGCCGGGCTTGTAGGTGGCGGTCGCCGGCCGGGTCGGCTCGATCGGCGGCGCGCCTGGGAATTGACACGACGCGCCTGGACCTGCCGCGTGACCGACACGGTGGAGGGGCTGCACTGGATGCCGGAGTACGACGCCGAGCGCGGGCTCCGGGCGACGGCGGAATGGTATCGGGAGGCAGGATGGCTTTGAGGGGGTGGAGGGGGAGGCTGGCGGCGGCACAACCTAGCGACATTGTCTTCATAGCGTACGTTTCGCTCTCCGGCCTGGCCGTGGCGCTCTTCGGCTGGAGGCTCTCCACCGGGATCTGGATCGCTCTCACCCTCTCCCACCTGGCACTCATGGCGGTCGCCCTCTGGTTCGCCGGCCGGCCGCTCCACTGCCCCTCGTTCAGCGGCCTGATCCGTGACATCTACCCGCTCCTCGCCATCGTCTTCCTCTACTGGGAACTGCGATATCTCGCCCTCCTGTTCAGCAGCGGCTACAACGATCCGCTCATCCTGCGCCTGGAGCAGTTCTTGTTCGGCGAACAGCTGGCGATGACGTTCAGCCAGCGGTTCCCCTTCCTGTGGCTCAGCGAGCTGATGCACTTCGCCTACGGCACTTACTGGGTGCTGCCCCCACTGGCGCTGAGCCTCCTCTACCTCAGGGGTCGGCCGCAGGCCGCCCGCGATCTCATCTACGTCGAGCTGGTCGTCTTCTTCGGCTGCTATATCGTGTTCCTCTTCTTCCCCGTCCAGGGGCCCCACTACGAGTTCCCCCCCATCGGTCCACCCCTCGCCGACGGGCCCATGTACCGATTCGTCCACTGGGTGCTGGAGGACGGTGGCAGCAAAGGGGCGGCGTTCCCCAGCTCGCACGTGGCGGTGGCGGTGGCGATCCTGCTGGTGACCTGGCGTTTGGACCGATTCGTGTGGTGGGTGATGCTGCCTCTTGTAGTCGGGCTTACAGTTGGCACGGTCTACGGCCGGTTCCACTACGGGGTCGACGCGGCGGGCGGAATCGTGGCGGCGGCCGTACTTTACGGTGTGGCGCAGTATCTACGGCGCTGGCTGGAAGGGTGGCGGGGTGTTCGGAAACGGGCAACTCCGGCGGAGTGTCACGCGTCTAACCGAACGGGAGAAGAAGGGAAGGAAGGACCTATTGGTCGAGCTGACTGAAGCCAGCTTGGTCCGCAGGGCCCGGTCGGGTGAGCTCGAGGCGATGCGGCAGCTGTACGAGCTGCATGCGTCGCGGGTATACACGGTAGTGCGACGGCTAGCGGCGGACGAGGAGCTGGCGGCAGATCTGGCTCAGGATGCGTGGTGCAACGCGTTCCAGAAGATCCGGGACTTCCGGGGCGAGGCGGCGTTCGGGACGTGGGTACACCGAATCGCAGTGAACACGGCGCTGACGCGGCTGCGTCAGCGGTCGCGGCGCCGCGACCTGGAGCAGGGATTCGACGGGCGGTCGACGTTGGGGAACCCGGATCGGCGTCCGGCGAGCGCGGCGGTGGAGCGTGTGACGGTGCAGCGGGCGCTCGACATGCTACCGGATGGATACCGGTCGGTGCTGTGGTTGCACGACGTCGAGGGTTTCACGCACGAGGAGATCGGTGCGCGGCTGGGCATAGCGGTCGGCACATCGAAGTCACAATTGTCGAAGGCCAGGGCGCGATTGCGTGCCCTGGTGATGGCATCGAGAACTGAGGTAGTCGATCATGGTGCATCTCAGTAGCGATCAGCTCTCGGAGCTGCTCGATGGCGGTTCTGCGCCTGGGGTGCAGGAGCATCTTGCTTCCTGTTCCGTTTGTCGGGGCGAGTTGGAGGTTTTGAGGCAGCTGCGAACGCAGCTGCGGGACCTGCCGACCCTGGATCCGCCGCCGGACCTCTGGTCGCGGATCGAGGAGCGGCTGCCGTACGGTGGGCGGCGGCGACAGGGTCGCTGGGGGCCAGTGGCGCAGCGGGTCGCGGCGCTGGCGGCGGTCTTCGTCATCGGGCTGGCGCTGGGTCAGGCGATGAACAGTGGCGGTGGGGAAGCCGCGCGGCCGGAGGCGGGTGTGCCGGTGGTGGTGGGCGGAGTCGACGAGCCGGCGCCCCCGGCATCGATGGCCGAGGCGATGGCCGAGGTGCGGCGACTGGCGTCGGAGTACGACGCGGCGCTGATCAACCTGCAACGTATGGCACAGAGGCAGGGCGCGCCGGACCCGACGCCGCTGGCGCGGCAGCGGCTGGCGAATCTGGAGGCGCTGGTAGAGGCGTCGCGAGCGGCGCTGGCCGCGGATCCCGCCGACCCGGTGCTGAACTCCTATCTATTCACGGCGGTCGCGGAGCGCGACGCCATGGTGAGGCAACTCACGTCGGCGCGCGGCTCGGGTTCAGGTGTTGTGTGGCGATAAGCGTGAGAAGTTGACGAGGTATTGATGCTTAGCTCTAGATTCAGATCAGCTGGCCGATGGCTGTTTCTGCTGCCGGTCCTCGTGCTGGGGCAGGGCACGGGGCTGGAGGCCCAGGAGCAGCACGGCTGGATCGGCATAAACTTCGATGACTCGGTCTGCCGGGCCGAGAAGCGGGACGATGGTCTGACGGAAGTCTGGGTGTGCTCGATACCGCCGATGATCGACACCGTGTATCAGGGAGGGCCGGCGTACGTTGCCGGGATACAGGCCGGCGATGTGATCGTCGGGGTCGACGGCTTCGACATAACGACCGACGAAGGAGGACGCCGGTTCGCCAACATGCGGCTGGGAGTTCCCGTTACCTTCTGGCTGCGTCGCGATGGAGAAGAGCTGGCACTGACGGTGACGCCTGGGACTAGGGAAGAGTCGTTCCCCGAGGAGGTCCTCCAGTGGGTCTCGGTCGGGCCGGAGACCTATGACTCGCTGGCCGTGCAGATACGTCTGCTCTTCCAGGGGCAGCTGAAGCTGCAACATGCGCTGAAGGATGCGGAGATGACGCTCCGTCGGACGGAGGCCCAGATGCGGGAGGACCCCAGCGAGAGCCGACGCCTCGAGGTGCGGCAGCTACGTCAGCAGATCGACTCGATCAACACGCGTCTGCTGGAATCGCAGCGGCAGATTCGGCTGCAAGTCGACTCGCTGGCGAGCCGCGCGTGGACAGTAGTGCCCGAGCCGAGCGTGGCACGGCCGGAAGTCCGACGCGTCGAGCCGGACGAGTCGGGCGTTGTGACGATCTACAGCGACGCGGTGGCCGGTGCGCGCTTCCAGAAGCTCGACGAGGGAAGCCCCCTGATCGACTACTTTCCCGGCGTCGATGCAGGATTGCTGGTCATCGAAGTCGTCGCTGAGACGCCAGCCGCTCTTTGCGGGCTCCGGGCCGGCGATGTGGTCCTCGAGGTGAACGAGGAGCCGGTGACGACAGTGAGTGAGCTGCGGCGCCGGTTGCGTGGCGAGGTCGACATCACGTTTGTCCGGTTGGGGCGGAAGCACTTCTGCACGATTACGTCCCGCTGAGCAGCGGGGCACGAGGGAACCCGGCGACCCGGCGTCCCCACCTGCCAGCTTCCCGAAGCCCCGGACGCCGGGCGTTCTGCGCCGCGCGGGTCAGCCGGCGACCGACCTGATAACGGTCTCGACCCGGTCGAGCGCCTCGAGCAGCTCGGGCCGCGGCACCCCGTACCCAATCCTCATGTAGCCGTCCATGTTGAAGTGATCGCCCGGTACGATGAGCACGCTCTGCTCGTCCTTGAGGCGGCGGGCGAGCTCGCTGGAGTTGATCTCGAGGTCGTAGCGGGCGTAGCAGATCGCCCCAGCGCGCGGTGCCAGGTAGTGGAAGATGTCCGGGCGGCCCGACAGCCACTCCTCGAGCGGGCCGAGGTTCTCGTTCAGGATAGCACGGGTGCGCTCGTAGATCTTGGGGCGGGTCTCCTGACTGAGAGCGATGCGCGCGCACAGGTCGCTGAGCGTTCCCGGCGCGATCGATGTGTAGTCCTTGTAGGACCAGAGGTCGGCGATGAAGTCGGTCGGTCCCACGGCCCAGCCGATGCGCAGGCCGGGGAGCCCGTAGGCCTTCGAGAGCCCGGCGGTGATCACGATGCGGTCGTAGCGGTCCCAGAAGCTCGGCGACCATACGCCGTCGAGCTCGGCACCGGCGTAGATCTCGTCCGCAATTATCCAGGCGCCGTTCCGCTCGGCGATGGCGACGATGCGATCGATCTCCGCCTCCGTGAGGATCGCGCCGGTGGGATTGTTCGGGTTGGTGACGATGATGAGCCTGACGTCGGAGTCGACGCGATCCTCGAGCTCATCCAGGTCGGGCGCCCAGCCGCGCGCCTGGTCGAGATGGAACGGGCGTACCTCGCGGGCGAAGGCCTCGGCCTCACCCCAAATCTGCATGTAGTTGGGGGCCTCCATCACGACCACGTCGTCGGGGCCGACGAGGCTCCAGGTCGTTATGTAGTTTGCCTCGGAACCACCGTTGCTGACCAGAACGTTGTCGATGGTCGCGCCGGGGTAGATGGCGGCGACCAGCTCGCGTAGCGCTTCGGTGCCGTTCGACTGGTTGTAGACGAGTCGCTGGTTCAGCAGAGCCTGCGAGTCGGCGCCGGCCAGCTCGAGCAGCTCGGTAGGCGTCATCGGGTGGACGCCGCTTTCCGAGAGGTTGAACTGGACGCGGTTCTCCCACGTGGACTGCCAGCGCTCCATTCGAAAAGGATTGATCTTCATCGTCGTCAACGTCTCCGGGTTTTGCGGTCGCGTTCGGGCTGGGCGCGTGGGTACAATAGGACGAGTGCTGCGGCGATGGCCAGCTCGATGGCGAAATCGATCCAGAGCCCGCTGGCTACGCCCATGCGGGGTAGCCAGAACAGGCTGACGACGGCGATCGCGCCGGCTACGGCGGCGCCCAACATCGTCGGGTAGGGGCCGGGCGGTTGGCGGCGAGCCGCCTCGATCAGGCTGGCGCCGACGACGATGAGGACGGCGGCGAGCGCCTGGGCCTGAAACGGAATCACCTGCAGGGCGACGAAGCGGGCGAAGCTGTGGAAATCGATCAGCGGCCACAGCCCCGTCAGGACGTAGTAGACGCCCTGGCCCAGCAGCAGCCAGCGGCGCCAGCGATCGCGACCGCCCCTCAGCTGTGCCCGCAGCTTGACGGCGCGGCGGCTAGCCACGTTTACCCTCCAGCGACTCGACGTTCAGAAGCGCCAGTAGCTCGTCGATGTTCTCCAGCCAGTGGTCCGGCCGGCCTGCGGCCAAGCGCCCGCGGTCGAACGGTCCCCAGAGCGCGGCGGCTGTGTCGACGCCGGCGGCGCGTCCGGCCAGCAGGTCATAGAGGCTATCGCCGACCAGCAGAGCGTCGGCTGCACGGAGGTCGAGGTTCCGCAGGCCGAGCAGGACGGGCTCGGGATCGGGCTTCGGGCAGCGCACGTCGGTGGCGCTGACCAGACAGTCGAACAGGCCAAGCAGGCCGCAGGCGATCAGCTCTCGCACGGCATTCTCATAGAGCTTGCTGGTCACGATCCCCAGCCGGTACCCGGCACTGCGCAGCGCGACAGCGGCGTCTTGCATACCGGGGAACGGCCGGATCAGCCGCTCGTGGTTGGCCTGGTTGTGCTCGATGTAGGTGCGGAACATCGATTCGGCCTGCTCCGCTGTAGCGGCGAAGCTCTTCAACTGCACGCGGAGCGGCATCCCCAGTGTGCTCGTCCACTCCTCGTCAGGCGGGACATGTCCCAGGTGGGTCTCCATGGTATGACGGTAGGAGGCGAGAATCAGATCGATGGAGTCGACCAGAGTGCCGTCGAGGTCGAACAGGATGCCGCGGTAGCGGGCGCTCAATGGGGCACCCCTCGAGGCGAGCGCGCCGTCGGCGCGTCGAATACGCGGACGAGCGTGCCGGGACTCCGCACTTCGTCCAGCCGGTCCAACAAGATCTGCCCGTCGGCGATTACCAGATACACGGCGGCGGTCGCGCGGATGTCGGAGAGCGGGTCGCCGGCGACCGCGATGATGTCGGCCAACATCCCGGGCGCGATGCCGCCGAGACGGTCGGCGCGGCCGAGATGCCGGGCGGCGACGGTCGTGGCGGCGGCGATGGCCTGACGCGGCGTGAAGCCCACCTCTGCCAGGTTGCGTAGCTCCTCGTGGAACGTGTAGCCGAAAGTCGTTCCGGGGCTCGGAGCGTCGCTTCCCACGACGATCGGCACACCGGCGAGCCGCAGGCGACGCAGGTTGTCACGAGCACGACGCGCCGACGCCGTGTCGCCCAAGACCTCGCTGACGTACTGCTCGAT
Source organism: Gemmatimonadales bacterium (assembly GCA_050050535.1). Classification (GTDB taxonomy): domain Bacteria; phylum Gemmatimonadota; class Gemmatimonadetes; order Palauibacterales; family KS3-K002. Next base: position 7,454 of record JASFTY010000020.1, read on the forward strand.
CGCCTGCAGCGTCGGGTCGACCGTGATGCCGCGCTCGCGCAGCTCCACCAGGGTCAGCGAGTCGATCGCCTGGTCGAACGGAATGTGCTCGATCCCGTCGACCCCGGCCGCCAGGGCGAGGGCCAGGTCCTCGAGCGTGCTGATGTGGGCGAGTACGGGGAGATCATGCTCGTCGGCGGCAGCACAAACGGTGTAAAGCACCGACGGTGTCAGCCTGGGCAGCTCGGGCTCGCCGCGCCGCTCCAGCACCACGCTCACGAAGTCCACGCTGCCGGCGATTCCCTTCACCGCCTCGGCGGCCTCGCCAGGCCCGATAACCTGTCGTGTGACCTGGGCGATGTACGACGTGTCACCCTGGCCGGCCCGGCGCAGGCGCCCTACGGGGTAACCGCCGGGTGCCGTGAAGACGGGGCCGGCGGCAAAGATCCGCGGGCCGGCCAACTCGTGTCGCTCGACCCGCTCGGCGAACCTCACTACCCACGGGTGGGGATCGCCGAGACTCTTCACCGTGGTGACGCCGTGGCGGATCAGCGTGCGGCGCCGCTCGGGGAACCTGCGGATGAACCGCCACAGGTAGCGCAGCCAACCCAGTTCACGCGAACCGTCCGTGACCCGCGAGCGGATGCCGCTCAAGTGAACGTGGCTGTCGATGAAACCGGGGAGCAGGGTCAGGCCACTCACGTAGAGGACGCGAGCGCCCTCGGGGATTGGCTCGGCTTCGCCGACGGCCACGATGTCACGCCCGCGAATAACCACGGTCGCCGGGTCGATCAGCGAATCGCTGGCGGGGTCGTAGGCTCGGCCGCCGATCAGCGCGATCGGCGGTCCGTCCAGCGGCTGGCCGGGGAACTGGCCTCGGGAATAGGCGAGGGCGATCGCGGCGCCGGCGATGATGACGGCGCCGAAGGTCGACCACTTCAGGACAGAGACCAGGCGCATGCGGTCAAGTATCCCCGATCCCAGCCCGATTGCCGAATCGCCAGCGAGGCCTCGATCGTTCTACCAGTGCCAAATCGCACCTCGAATGATGAGTCCGCCGAGCAGCGCAAAGAACATCGAGCAGAGGCTCGCCAGGATGGACGACCAGGTGAGCGGCTTGTTCGCTGTGCCGTGCCTGACGTGGAGCTCCCAGTTGGGGATGATCTTGAGCACGATCCAGACCATCATGGCGACGGCGGCTCCCGAGACGTTGAACGCGATGACGAGCGCGAAGAAGAGCCGTTCGCTAACGCCGATCAGCCAGTTAGGCACGTCCCGCCCCGACGGCCTGGCTATGTTCAGGTAGGAGCGAAGGCTGCTCAGGAACCAACCCGTCATCACGCCGCCTAGCGCCAGCGCCACGAAAAGGCCAACGATCCAGCGAATGAAGGTCTCCACCGTTCACGCTCCAATGTCTTGATCCCGCCGGCACCGAGTCTCGGGTCCAATTGAACTCGGATCCGCCGGTGGGACAAGCGGGGATCGCGGACGAGCAAGATCCGTCGAGTTTGGGCCCGAAGCGCGCCTGGACGGGCAGCTGAACCCGCGGCTAGTTCGGGTCGCCCAACTTCCAGTCCTCCCAATCTGCGAACGCTCCCTCGATGACGGCGCCGATCGCCAGCACGGAGACGACCGCAAGCACGACGACGATCGCCGTCGTACGAGCGTCCCGACGCCTCAGCCGCAATTGCTGCACATCGTCCAGCGCAATGGCGTACGGACTATGCCCGACGGTGGCGTAGATCGTGTCGTTGCGGATGTCGTTCGACGCCCTGTCAAAGTCCACCCGCTGGCCGCCGTCGGTGATCACACCGTATACCTCCTCCGCAACCGGGCGCTCAACGTCGGCGAGGTCGACGGCGTAGACGGACATACAGCCGGTGAACTGAGGAAGTAAGAGGAGGATGAGAACGGTCGAGATGGCTCGCTTGAACATCTGATTAACCCTCCCACTCGACGGATCGCTCAGACCACAACTGACAGCCAGAATGTCCGCCAGGCAATTCAAGCAGCCGTCAAGCCGGGCCGGGAAGCGACACGACTAACGCTGCGGCAGCAGAAGCAGTGTGGCCACCTCGTCCGCCCGCTGTGACCCTGACGGGTCGGTCACGAGAGTCCGCAGCAGACCGTCGAGTTGCAGAAGGAAACTGGCGGTGGGGTGAGGTGGAAGCTCGGCCGCCGCTGCAGCGAGCGAGCGCTCGGCGGCGACCGTGAAGCGCTGTCCGAGGCGGTCGAGCAGGTCGTCGATGGACCGCCGTTCCTGGGACGTCAATCGGTGAGCCCGCGCTCGGAAACTTCGACTCAGCCAGGCCGCGATGCGGCACTGTGGCAGGCCGGGGCTCAGCGCGTCGCCGGCGATTCGCGCCGCTTCGAGGCGCGCGACCAAGCCCTGGGCGTAACGAGCGCAGGCGCGCCGGGCGCTCGCCAGCAGGTGCTGAGGCGGGTTGCGTCGGCGGAGGGCTCGTGCGTCGCGGAGCAGCTGGAGTGCGGCGACCTGGTCATCGACCACGCAGCCGGTCTCGACATCGCACGTCAGCCAGAGCCCGCGCGAGGTGCTGCCTGAGCCGACCCGCCAGTAGGATACGGCTCGCGGCGGCTCGCCGTCGTCAACGGCAGCGGCCGAGGCGGCCGGCGCCGACCCCCGCGTCGCTCGTACGCCGTTCGCTTCGGCGACGTAGTCGAGGTACGCCTGCTCCTCGGGGTCGAGTGGCCCCTCCACCTCTGCTTCGACGCGGTCGTAGCCTTCCGGCTCGCGTGCAAGGACGCGGATCTGATCGACGGCGCGCTTCTGATCCTCGGGCATCGCCAGCACGGGATGATCGAGGCCGAGCGTCGCCGAGATCGTCGTGACCTTGCCGCGCAGCCGTGTCATGAGGCCCAGTAGCCGGTCGAGGTCGTGGGCCGGTATGAAGTGATGCAGCTCGACGTGTTCGGACAGCGCGCCCAAACGGTCAACGCGGCCCACCCGCTGCATCAGGCGCACCGGGTTCCAGGGCAGGTCGTAGCTCACGACGACCGAGGCGTCCTGTAGGTTGAGGCCCTCGCTGAGCACGTCGGTGGCGACCAGCAAGTCGACGCGCTCCCGCTCCGGTGGCTCGGGCAGGCCGTTAGAGCGTGGCGCGAATCGTCCGATCACCTCGCTGCGCGCGGCACGCTCGGTCCCCAGGCGTGCGCCGCCACTGTCGATCTGGCCGATGTGCGGTCGCAGGCGCAGCTGGTGATGGAGGTAGCGTGCCGTGTCGCGAAACTCGGTGAACAGGAGGAGCTTCTTGCCGGCGAGCGGCCCGTCGAGCAGCTCGATCAGTCTGTGGAGCTTGCGGTCGCCGCCGGGCCCGACCGCGACGAGCGCGTCGCGGATTCGGGCGAGTACTCGTGCATCGTGCTCGAGCGAGCGGCGCAGCTCGGCGATGCGGCACGGCTCGATCGATGGAGCCGGCAGCATGAGCTGGAAGAGGGCGAGCTGGCTGCCCGGGTCATCGGCAGGCCCCTGGAAGCCGGCTCGGTAGTCGGGTCTCGTGAGGATGCGTCCTGCATCGATGGCACGCAGCGCCGTGTTGGACCAGGCGAGTTGCTGGACGACGGTTGAGCGTAGAGCTTCGGTGCTCGACTCGAGCCGCTTGAGCATGATGATCTTGAGGAGCTCGCCGGGGCAGGTGCCGGGCTCGGCGCCTGCGGTGTCGCCCGCGGCCGGCTCGACGGTGTGGAAGTGCAGGTCCTCGAGCCAGCCTTCCAAACCAGTCAGCAGGTCGCCGTAGGTGCCGGCGAGGTCGTACTCCACGGGCACGGGCGGCAGGCGTTTCGGGAAGCGCAACTCGATCTGCCGGTCGCTGCGCGGATCGCGGACCCGCACGGGACCGTAGTGCGCGCGGAGGAAGCGGCGCGTGCGGCGCACGACACAGGCGGAGATGACGGTGCGGAGATCTGCGTCATCGGCCGCGGCGCGGCGGAATGCTTGCCGGTAGTCGGCGATACCCAGATGCCTGAAGGCACCGGGTGCGGCGAAGAGGTCGATCAGATGCTGAAGGTCGAGGATCGTGTTGTTGATCGGCGTGGCGGTGAGCAGAGCGACCTTCGTGTGACGGAGCAGATCGGCGAGGTTCCGGTAGCGACGTGTGGCAGGGTTCCTGAAGTTGTGGGCCTCGTCGACCAGCACGAGATCGGCGCCGCGCAACGCGACCGGATCGAAAGCCGCCCGGCCCAATGACTCCATTGAGAGCAGGCGTATTTCGCCCGAGAGACTCTCTCTGATCCAGAGGTCGAGGTTTTCGTCCGTAACCGTGCTCTGCCCCTTATGTGCGTCGGTGGTCGGTACGTCGGTTGTCCCCAAATAGTGAAGCTCCCGCGTCCACTGGTCCCTGAGCGCGGCCGGCATGATGACCAGCCCGCGTCCGCCGGCGTCGACCGCCCGCTCCAGCAGCCTCAGACCGATGTAGGTCTTGCCGAGTCCGACCGCGTCGGCGACGATTACGCCGCCGTAGCGATCGAGGATGGCACAGGCGCGCTCGCACGCCCGTTCCTGGTGGGCCGCGAGCGGCGGTGCCGAGTCGGGTCTGGCCGCCGCGTCCGCGCCCGCACCGTCGAAATGCGCGGCGAGCACCCGGCGATAAAGCCCGGACAGCGTGACGAGCTCGACTTCGCCGCCTGTCGGACCGTGCGGTGCGCCGGCGCGGGTTGGCTCGGCCTCCTCGCGGATCGCCGAGGGCGAGACGACGATCCGCAGGCCGCCGGGTATCGATAGGAGTTCGAATCGCTGACGGAGCCGGTGCAGAACGATGGGACGCCGGTGAAAGGTGAGCCAGCCGTCGCCGGAGTCTCCGGTGAAGATGAGCGCGCTCTCGGGGAACGCGGCGCCGGCGCCGTAGAAGAGCAAGAACTCGGGAGTCGGTGCCTCGCCGACGATGGTCCAGCGCCAGTGGTTGGGCTTGCCGGCTAAGGGCAGCCCGCGTGTGACGACGTTCACTGTGGCCGGTCCGCCGGCGCTCGCCTCGCCGATCAGCTCGAGCAGGCGCTGGGAATCGGCGATCGCCACATCGATCCGTGCGGCGCGCGACCAGAGCCCGCGCACGATGGCGACCGCGGCTTCGTCGGACGCGGCGGCGATGGGCTCGGGCCAGTTCGAGATGCTCATGCGTCGCTCCTGTTGGAGAGCCTGGCGTCGAATGAGCGGAGCGTGTCCAGGTCGCGGGCGCCGAGCCCGTAGAGGCGGGCCACGAGGTCGTCGAGCCGGCGACGCTCGACCGCGTTCAACTGACCGGCGTGGTGTGCCTGCCGGCTCAGCCCGATGCAAGATTTGCGTACAGCCGCGTCGGGCTCTTCGGGAAAAGGCAGGAGAGCGACCGTCCAACCGAGGAAGCGAAAGTAACCTCCGGTTGCCCGCTCAGCGATCGCTTTCAGGTAGGTGCGGGCGACGGTCGAATTGAGAACGGCGGCCAAGAAGTGCGCATCCTCATCCGACGCGGCTGGTATCTGATATACGGTGTTGAGACTGACGAGCGGGGCGGCGCCGTCGAGGAACGGGACGCGTGGAGGGACTACGACCGCACCGGGCTCGGGCGCGATGTCGCGCCACGCCACCCTGAGCGCCCACTTCTCCGGGCGCGCGCGAAACAGCGTCCAGAACGCCTGGCCGGACCTGAAGTCGACCCGCCGCTCCAAGGCACGTGCGTGGCGCTCCAGGTAGGCGCGGGTCGCCGGCGGCAGGCTCGGGAGCGGATGCCCCTCGTCGTCGAGGGGCCATACGAGGGCTCGGACCGCCGAGAAGCGCCACGCTTGCAGGTCCTCGCCGCGCAACGCCGGGCGCAGGCAGGCGCGCTCGATCTCGACCGGCGAGCCGGCGAGCTCGAGCGTGGTGCGCAGTGGCGCCGGATCGCCGGCGGTCACACGGCCCACGAACAGCTCGTTCAGCCCGGTCACGATCCCGCGGCGCGGGCGACGAGCGTCGAGCGAGCCGAGCCTCGACCCGGCGGCGTCCATCCGTTCCATGACGGCGCGCACGCGAGGCGGTGCCAGGGCCCAGGGCGCTTCTAGGTCGTCGATGAGCGGGAGCCGCGTTTGGACGAGCTGGAAGTCGAGTGAGGCGCCGCGGCGATCGTGGATCCGGATCGAGGCCCGGTGCCGGGCGTCGGGCTCGCCGAGCGTGAGCAGCAGGGCGAGTGGGTAGGTCGTCGCCTCGAAGAGCTTTTGCGGCGCCAGGGCGCAATCCTCGAGGGAGAGGATCCGTGTTTGCGTGACCAAGCGGGCGCGCAGCGCGCCAGCGGCGAGGGAGCGGGCCAGCTTGGCGGGCAGTAGCAGGCCGAGGGCGCCGTCCTCGGCCAGCAGATCGAGGGACCGCTCCAGGAAGAGGGCGCTGAGATCGAGCTGGGCGGCGAACCCGCGGCCGGCGCCGGCCAGGCGGCTACCGGCACGCCAGCCGGCGCCGCGCAGGAAGCGGAAGCGCTCCTTGAGGCGGCGGCGCGAGAGTCCGGACCAGTGGTGGGTGCGGATCCAGGGCGGATTGCCGAGCACGACATGAAAGCCGGGCTCGGGACCCTCGGGGTCTGCGAAGTGGATGGGGAAAGAGAAAAAGGGCAGCTCTTCCTGCACCCGGATCTTCTCGAGCAAGCGGCGCACCTCGTTGCGGCGCTTCTTCAACGTAGCCGCCGCCTTCCTCTGCGAGCGCGAGAGCCCGGCACGTCTGCCGAACAGGTCGCGACTGCGCGCTGCCGCGCGCAGGTCGCCCCGGCGCGCGTCGATACCGGCTACCAGGTCGGCCAGGAAGCGCACCGCCAGATCACACTCGGCACGCTGCAGGCCGCGCAGCACACGACGCTTGCCCGCACCGCCGGCCCGGAAGTAGCGGTCGCGCCGCTCGGCGAGTCGCTCGACCCGGCGCCGCCAGCGGCTCGCCATTAGGCCGCGATCGAGGTCGGCGTACTGCGTGAGAAAGTCGATCGGATCGACCAGTGCGTCACCCTGTCGCACGTTGATGTCGAGGTTCGGTAACGCCGGGACCTGCGCGATGTCATCCACCTCGAGGTCGACCACGAGTGCGAGCCAGAGCCGTAGCTCGCAGAGCCTGACCGCTGCGGCGTTGATATCGACACCGTGCAGGTTGCGCCGGATGATCTGCTGTCGCCGGTGGAAGCGGGTGAGCGAGTCGGGCGGCCGGCCCTCGAGTCCGTCGCGCAACGATTCGAGCCGGTGTAGCGCTGCGAGTAGGAAGGCGCCGGAGCCTACGGCGGGGTCGAGCACGCGGATCGCACGCACGCGCTCTGCCAGCCGTGTACGGAGCGGTCCCTGCAACGGCGGCGAGCCTCCGGCGAGCAGTTCCAGCAGCAATCCGCGGTCGCAGTCGGCGGCGCGAGCGAGGTGAGCGGAGAACGCGCCGTCCACCAGACGGTCGACCAGCGTGCGCGGTGTGAAGAACGCACCGGTCGAGCCGCGGACCGATCCCGCCATCAAGCCCTCGAAGACCCGGCCGAGCATCTCCGGATCGACTGCGACGTCCTGGTCCGCAGGTTGGTCCTCCCGCAGGGTGAACTGGTATTTGTCGAGCAGGTCGCGGAAGATGGGCGCGAAGCACTCGTCGGGGACGTCGAGACGCGAATACTTGCGCTCCAGCGGGTCACGCTCGAACAACCCGCCGTTCAGGTAGGGCAGCTCGCCCAGCTCGCGTGCCGAGCGTCCGCGCCGCTGGGCTGGGCGATTGAGCGCGCTGAAGAAGAGAGGCTCGATCCGCCGACGGAAGAAGGGGATGCCGCCGCTGAGGGCGGCCTCGTACAGGCGACGTAGGTAAGCGACATCTCCGTCCAGCCAGCCCTTCCGCTGCAGAAAGTAGAGAAATAGCAGACGGCTGAGCAGGATCAGCGCCAGGTCGGAACGGTCCTGCCCACGATCTTCGGGGACGCCGGTCAGTCCCACGGCCAACGCCGCTCGCTGACGTCTGAACTCGGCGAAGAACCTGCCGGTGACCTGCTCGCGGTCGAGCGCCTGGACATGGGCGAGCGCCAGGTCGCTGGCCGTGGCGGCCCCGTCCACCGCGAGAGCGGCCAGGATGTCGAGATCCGATCGGCGCGGCGAATCGAGCTCGATCCACAGCTTGCGCAGCCGCAGTGGGCCCGGGCCCAGTCCCCAACTCACCAGGACCAGGCGCGGGTCGTCGCTGCCCTCGAAGGCCAGCAGTGCGCGCCGCGCCGGGTTGTGCCGGTAGAGGGCCGCTGCCACACGACGGATCGCCTCGGGGTCGAGGCGCCCGCCGAGCACGATGCGGAAGACGTGAAAGCCGGCGTGACGCGCGGTGACTTCCAGGCTGAGGCCCTCCGACGGATCGAGACCGAAGTCGGTCAGCCCGCCGGCCGGCACACGCAGGCCCAGCGGCGCGAAGCCGAGCGCAGAGAGCAGCGGCCCGGTATTCCCGGCGCGCCAGCTCCGGAGCGCCTCCTGCAGTCGGCGGATCTCCACCACCGAGCTACTCCCCCCTCCTTCCGAGCGTGGCATTGCCTGTGCTGGGGCCATGCTGTGGCGAGGGGATCAACAGATCGGCATCGCGGGAACCGGCGCGTCTGTAGCGAGGTCGGCTCAGCGTGGCGCGCCCTTGACGCGGCGCCCTGGACGGCCGACCATGATGGCGCGGTTGTCGGCCTCAACCCTCTTCTTCCCACGGTGACGACCAAGGGGACTGGATCATGAAAACCGAGCTCAAAGGCTGGAAGGCGATCGCCGCGCTGGCAGTCATCGTAGTCGTCGTGGTCGCCACGTTCCGCGCCGAACGGTCGACCCTCGAGTCGGAGGCGGCCGACGAGCTGAAGTTCTGGCTGCGTGGCGAGTACGTCAGCCGCGGGCTGCACGGCGTCGACACGAGCCAGCTGACCGAAGAGGAGCTAGAGGCGAAGGCTGAGGAACTTCTGAGCCTGAGCGAAGTCGAGTTCACCTCGATCAGCGCCCGCGGCCGCGGCGACGACATCGTTGTCAAGGTCGAGATCCGGGTGTCCGGCGAGGAGCCGCCGGACGGGAAATCGGTACGCTACTACAGGATGTCGCATAGCGTCGTGACCGGCTGGCGCGTGCGGCACGAGACGACAGCGCTCGCCTACTACCTGAAGCTCTTCTGAACGGGCGGGCCGGAAACGTACGTTTGGGCCGCCATTGCCCGGGAACTTCCCGTAAGCTAGAATCGTTCCTGTTTCCAAATCCCTAGAAGCACACCGCTCGACGCACTCGAACCGGCGCGCAGGGGAGAGTGCGCCGTAGCGAGTGGAGCGGAGCGGCGAGCGCGCCGCGCTCGCCGGGTCGTCGGCGTATCGTGTAACCGGGAGGAAGGTCATGTTCAAGGAGTTCAAGGAGTTCACCATGCGGGGCAACGCGCTCGACATGGCGGTGGGAATCATCATCGGTGTGGCGTTCGGCGCGATCGTGAACTCGTTGGTCAAGGACGTCCTGATGCCGCCGCTCGGGTTGCTGCTCGGCAACATGGACTTCTCCAACCTGTATCTGAACCTGTCGGGCACCGACTACGCGTCGCTGGCGGCGGCGCAGGAAGCGGGCGCGGCGACGATCAACTACGGGGTGTTCCTCAACACGGTGATCAACTTCATCATCGTGGCCTTCGCGGTCTTCCTTCTCGTTCGCCAGGTGAACCGCTTCACGAGAAAGGAAGAGGCGGTGGCGCCCGAGCCGACGACGAAGGAGTGCCCGTATTGCGCGACGGAGATCGCGATCAAGGCGACGCGCTGCCCGAATTGCACGTCGGAGCTCAAGGCGGCGTAGTCCCTGGTGAGATACGACGTGTGTGCCTGTGGCCGGCCGCACGGCAGTCCGTGGACAATTACCAGAAGGAGAATGCTAGATGGCTAAGATCATCGATGTAGAAGGGATCGGCGCGCAGTATGCCGAGAAGCTGAAGTCTGCCGGCATCAGCACGACGGACGATCTTCTCGAACACTGCAAGTCGTCCAAGGGCCGTAAGACGCTCGC
>JASFTY010000021.1:0-17113 GCA_050050535.1 Gemmatimonadales bacterium
CAGGGTCGAACTTGATGGCTGCCGTCACCAGCCCCAGGTTGCCCTGCTGGATCAGATCGCTGAGCGGCAGCCCGCGCCCCTGATACTTCTTGGCCACCGAGATCACGAAGCGCAGGTTGGCCTTGCACAGCGCTTGGATCGCTCCCGTATCCCCCTTCTGGGCTCGCCGCGCCAGCCGGATCTCCTCCTCGGGCGTGATCAGCCCGTGCTGGCTGACGTCCTGGAGATACTGATCCAGGGCGGAATCCTCCCCCGCCACCCGGCTCTTCAGAGCTTGGCTGGCCAGTCGTTTCGCCCTGGCAGAATCACGATCCATGATCATCGCTCTACGATCTGCTCCGATCCCATCTCTGGGTTCAAGGTCAAACTAAATTCCCGGCTGGGAACGCCCGTTCCGCCGGGATCTCGCCACGTGGACGGCATGCCGCCCGCCTGCACCCGGGGTCCGGTAAGTATAACACCTGAGCGAGAATAAAGTTTCAAGCGGACCTGGGGTGTGGCCGGCCGTGGCCAGCCCTCTAATGTAGGGGCGCCCGGCCGCCTGTCAAGGCCGGGGATCCCCCGATTCCCCGGGGTGCCACGGATCCTACGCTGCGCTTCCCAGACTCCCCGATTCGCGAACGATTCCCCGAACCCCTCAGTTCCACCGGAAGATCTTGAGCGCCGCGCCGAAGCTCGCGACCCCCCAGGCGGCGGCGAGGGCCAGTCGGCCGAGGTTGGCGGAGAGTGGTGCGCCGTCGATCATGACCGAGCGCAGCGCGTCGAGCAGCGGGGTCAGGGGGAGGGCCTGTATGAAGGGCTGCAGCGCGTCGGGGAACCGGGCGTAGGAGAAGAAGACGCCGGAGAAGATCCACATGGGCAGCATGACGAAGTTCATGATCCCGGAGACGCCTTCTATGGTTTGGGCGCGGCTGGCGGTGAGCAGTCCCAGGCCGGCGAAGGTCATGGCGCCGACCATGGAGACGACGAGCAGGTCGAGGACGGAGCCATGGACTCGGACGTCGAAGGCGAGCCAGCCGAATCCGACGAGGGCGGCGAGCTCGAGGATCATGAAGATGAGTCGGGAGAGCCCGTAGGAGAGCAGGAAATGGCTCTTGCGCATGGGGGTGGCGAGTAGGCGTTTCAGGAGCTTCTTGCGCCGTGCCTGGACGATATTGAAGCCGATCCCCCACATCCCGCTGCCCATCAGGTTGAGGCCCAGCAGGCCGGGGATCAGGAAGTCGATGTAGCGCGAGCCCGGCTCGGTGAGGTGCCGTTCGCCGGCGGTGCGCGGGTCGACCCGGCCGGCGGCACGCTGCACGGCGTCGTCCACCACGCGCCGGGCCAGTTGGCCTTCGCTACGCGTCGGATCGAGCAAGTAGGTGAGCGAGTCGCCGGGCACGACGACGAGGGTGAGCTTGCCGCTGCGCAAGTCGTTGTAGGCCTGGTCGGCCGGCAGGAGGAGCGCCCTCAGGCCGGGGAAAGTGTCGAGCGACGCCGCCAGCTCGGCGGCGCCCGGCCCCTCCTGTACGGCGATGCGGAGCGACTCGGCCGGGCGGTTGCGGAAGGCGATGCCGAGGCCGAGGGCCAGGAGGACGGGGAAGATGAAGACCCAGAAGATCGCCTCGGGCTCGCGGACGAACTCGAGGATCCGGGCCCGGGTCAGCTCCCAGAGCGGGTGCAGGGGCTTACTCATCTCTGAGGTGCCGCCCGGTGAGCGAGACGAAGACGTCCTCGAGGGTGGCATGGTGGGTGGTGAGCCGGGACAGCTCCGCCGATCGGTCGCGGAGCCCGGCGAGCAGAGCCGGGACCGTTCGGTGCACCTCGCGTACGGTGAGTAAGATGCCGCGGCGCTCGCGTCGCACGTTCTCGACGCCGTCCACGCGGCGCAGCCAGTCGTCGACCTCGGGATCGTCGCGCTGGAAGGCGATCTCGACGACGTGCTCGGCGCCCAGCTTCGCGATCAGCTCGTCGGGCGTACCGAGCGCGATCACCTGGCCGTGGTCGACGATGGCGACCCGGTCGCAGAGCCGCTCCGCCTCCTCCATGTAGTGGGTGGTGAGCAGGACGGTGCCGCCGGAGGCTCTAAAATCGAGTACCAGGTTCCAGAGCTGGCGGCGCGACTGGGGGTCCAGCCCGGTGGTCGGCTCGTCGAGGAAGAGGAGCTCGGGCTCGCTGACCAGCGCGCAGGCTACCGCCAGACGCTGCTGCTGGCCGCCGGAGAGGCGCGAGACCCAGGCGGAGTGCTTCTCCTCCAGCTCGACTATACTCAGGACCTCGTCGACGCTGCGGCCGCGGTCGAAGAAGCTGCGGAAGATGCGCAGCGTCTCCACGACCGTCAGCTTCTCCGCCAGCTGGGTCTCCTGCAGCTGGACGCCGAGCCGCTGCCGGATGGCACGGTCGTCGGTACCCCACCGCATCCCGAGAATCTCGACGTCGCCGGCGTCGGGCTCCAGCAACCCCTCGAGTATCTCGACGGTCGTCGTCTTGCCGGCGCCGTTCGGCCCCAGCAGCCCGAAGCACTCACCGGCATAGACCTCGAGGTCGAGCCCGTCGACCGCCACGACATCGCCGTAGCTCTTCTTCAGGCCGCTACACGAGACGGCAAGCTGCAACCTGACTCCCTACCTAGCTCCCGATCCCCAGGAACTCCACGTCGAAGATCAGCGTGGCGCCCGGCGGGATGACGCCGCCCGCGCCGCGATCGCCGTAGCCCAGCTCCGGCGGGATGATCAAGCGCCGCTTGTCACCCACCTGCATCAGGGCCAAGGCCTCGTCCCAACCGCGTATGACGCGTCCCGTCCCGAGCTGGAACTCGAACGGCGTGCCGCGGTCCAGCGAGCTATCGAACTTCGTACCGTCGGTCAGGTAGCCGGTGTAGTGGACCCGCACGACCTGGCCCCGCTGGGCCATGGCGCCGCTGCCGTCCTCGATCGCGATCAGCTTGAGCCCGCTGGCCGTGGTCGTCGTGTCGCCTGTCACCGGCGGTGGTCCGGCTGTCTCGCTCATGACGCTCTCCTCTGCTGCGGCCGGCGCGTCGGCGCCCGCCGTGCTCGCCGTGTCGGTCTCAGCGTCGCCGCTGCAGCCCGCGGCGAAGATCGCTGCGACAATGATGGTACTCGGTCTCTTGTACATCCCTCGCTCCTGTGATAGTGAGCCTGCTTCGCGCCGCGGCACCGCTCGGGCCATCGCCGTGGCGCGGGCGCTACCGGACGGCGAGCAGCGCGATATCGAAGATCAACGTCGCGTCAGGCGGGATCACGCCCGGGTAACCCCGACTGCCGTAACCCAGCTCGGGCGGCACGATGAAACGCCACTTGTCACCCACCCGCATCAGGTTGACGCCTTCGTCCCAGGCCGTGATGACCTGGCCGGCCCCGAGCTCGAACTCCGCCGGCTCGCCGGCCAGCACCGAGCTGTCGAACAGGGTGCCGTCCTCCAGCCAGCCGGTGTAATGCACCCGCACCGGCCGGTAGCGCTCCGCTCGGCGGCCGTCGCCGCTGATGATCACGATGTACTTGAGGCCGCTGTCGGTCGTGATCGTGTCTCCGACCACCGGTGGCGGCCCGCCCTCCTGGATGGCGGCGTGGCCCGCCCGGGGCACGGTGCCGGCGTCCGCTGGCCGGTCGATGAGTGAGCCGGCGGTGAAGATCAAGGCGAGAGCCACGGCGGGGACGGCGAATCGAAGCTTGCTCGTCATGGGTGCTCCCCTCGGGTCGCGGGCGGTACGAAGCTGATCATAGGGTGCGGAGAGTATAGTCGACCGGGAGGAGGCCGCAATACGTGGGGATTCGGGAATTCAGGACTACTTGATCAACAGAACACCCGACTACTCGAATGGCGAATGCGGTGATTCTGATATCGAGCATTTATGTATTCGATTAGTCAATTAGTCCTGGATTCCCGCATTCCCCGAGTTCCCAGACACGAGGATCTTATCCCCCGGCCGGGTGTAACCACCCTTACGCAGGGACCCGGCTGAGCGCCGATCGGCCCTGTCGTCCAAGTCCCCCCCGCGCATCGGGTTGGCGGCTCCGGGTGAGGGGTCGTCCCGACTGAAACGGCATTCCAGGCAGTTCCAAAGGGAAGCGTGGTGCCATGGACAAGGCGGCGCCCAAATGGCTAGTTTGTCACCCCCTGGAGGCTTCACGGGGTGGAGGACTAATGGGTTGGGAATACGCGGGTAAGACCGATGTCGGCAAGGTCCGGCAGGGCAACGAGGACGCCCTCTTCGCCAACGAGGAGCAGGGCGTGTTCATCGTTGCGGACGGGATGGGCGGCCATGTCGCGGGCGAAGTCGCCAGCCAGATCGTGACCGAGACGGTGGGCCCGGGCGTCAGCCAGGCCTTGGCAGAAGGTCTCGAGGGTGCCGAGCTGGAGAACCGTGTTCTCGAGCTGATCGAGGACGCCAACCGGGCGATCCTCGAGCGCGCCGACAACGAGCCCGAGAAGCGGGGCATGGGGACCACGCTCACGCTGCTGGCCTTCGTGCCCAACATAGGGTACCTGATCGACCAGGTGGGCGACAGTCGCGGCTACCTGCTGCGCGATGGCAAGCTGAGCCAGATTACCCGCGACCACACCGTCGTGCAGCAGCAAGTGGATCGGGGTGCGCTGACGCCGGACCAGGCCCGCGATCACCCGCTCTCACATATTCTGACCCGGGCGCTGGGCACCGAGCTGAGCGTCGAGGTCGATACCTACGGCGACGCCGTGCGGGAGGGCGATGTCTTCCTGCTCTGCTCCGACGGATTGAGCGGGATGCTGCCCGACGCTGAGATCAAGCAGATCCTCGCGCAGGCGGACGAGGATGTGCAGAAGGCCGCCGACGAGCTGATCGACGCCGCCAACGAAGCCGGCGGCATGGACAACATCACGGCCGTCGTCATCAGGGTCACCGACTAGGGCCGACGGAAGGCGCGGTTCGGCAGCGAAGGCCGCGGCCGGCCACCGATCCCCTCCCGGCAGCTGAGCCTCAAACTCCTACAAGCGACAGGATCGTGTGTTCGGGCGCCGTGACGAGCTCGAGGACACGCTCGGGCTGCTTCAGTTCGGTGCGCGGCCAGGTGAACACGCGCATGACGCGCGCGGCGTGATACAGGTCGCGGCCCAGACGCGGAAGGTCGATCAGGCCGGCCCGGCCCGCGGATGTCAGACGTTGAATGCTGCCGTCGCGGCCGAGCATCAGAATATCCAGCTCGAGCAGGCGGGACTTGGCCGGGTAGTCGATGAACAGGCCTCCGCGCTCGAGCCCCAGTTCCTGCGCCAGATAGTCTTCGAGTGCTGCCCTCAGGTCGGGCCGTTCGTGGAACCACGGGGCTACCTCGCGATCCAACCGGGTCAGTGCGTCGGTCAGCGCGTCGCCCCACCACTCGACGGCGCGCTTAGGCAGACGACGGTGCCTGATCGCCGGGATCAGGCGCTCGCGAGCGCGGCGGGCACTCTCGGTATCGCTCGCCGCGGCCAGGGTCTCCAGCACGTTGAGCAGCTCCTCGTCGCCGGTGCCCACGATGTGGTCTCGCTTCGCCCAGCCACCGGTCAGCGCCTCGCGTATGAGCCGGTTGAACACCACCGATGCCGCCCGGACCGCGTGGTGCCAGTAAACGTTCCGGAACATCTGGTACTTCGCGAACAGCAGCGACTCGAGGGCCGATACGCCCCGCGCGGCGAGCCCGACCTCGAGACGCCCGCTCTCCGGATCGCGCAGCAGGCGCAGCGAGTCGAGCAGCCGGTCGACGTCGATCTCGCCGTACGGGACACCGCAGAACTTGGCGTCGCGCGTCAGGTACTCGATCTTGTCCAGGTCCAGCGAGCCCGAGACCAGTCCTTGCAGCGGGCTCTCCGAGCGGCCGAGGATCAGCGCATCGATCGCTTCGGCCGCGCCGGGGCCCAGCGGCTCCAGCGCCGTCGCCACCTCCGGATCAGCGAGGAACTGACCCGCCAGGTGCTCGTGGTCCTCCGGCACCAGGCCCGTCTCCAGTTCCTCGAGGGTGTGGCTGAACGGGTAGTGGCCGATGTCGTGGAGTAGCCCGGCCAGACGTAGGATCGCGCAGTCCCGATCCGAGACGCCTTCGAGCTGGCCCGAATCCCCGAGTAGCGCCAGCGCTCGGCCGGTCAGGTGGTAGACACCCAGTGCGTGGTCGAAGCGGGTGTGGATAGCGCCGGGGTATACCAGATAGGCCAGCCCCAGCTGCTTCACCCGGCGCAGGCGCTGGAACGCCGCCGTGTCGATCAGGCGGAGCGCCGAGCGCTCGATCCAGATGTTCTGCCAGATCGGGTCGCGGATGACTGTCATCGGTTCGCAATATCGGGTGCCGCGCGCTCGGAAACCACGGCACCGTCCGCCTTACCAGGCGGGCCGCTCGTAACGGATCGACCGGTACTCCGGGAACCACATCGCCTTCGCGACCCGCTCCTCGAGATCCTCCAGGACCTCGGGCTCCGCGTGCTCCTCCTCGACGGCGCGCTTGACGACCGCGCAGGCCACGGCGTGCGAGCACTCGCGGATCCGGCCCAGCGGCGGGTAGACGGCCACCTCGGCCAGGTCCGACTCGCCGACCTGCTGGGCCAGCGCCTTGGCGGCGGCCAGGAACATCCCGTCCGTTACGCGCCGGACCCTGCCGTGCCAGACGCCGAGCCCGACGCCCGGGAAGACGAACGCGTTGTTGCCCTGGCCGATGCGGTAGCGCCTGCCGTCGTATTCCACCGGGTCGAACGGGCTGCCCGTTGCCACGATCGCCCGTCCGTCCGACCACCGTATGGCCTGCTCGGCCGTGCACTCGCTCTTGCTGGTCGGATTGGAGAGCGGGAAGATCATCGGCCGCTCGTTCAGCCCGGCCATCGCCTGCACCACCGGCTCGGTGAACATCCCCGGCGTGCCCGACGTCCCGATCAGGATCGTCGGCTTCGCGCCCGCGACCGTCTCCGCCAGTGTGACCCGCGACGGATCCTGGCACCGGTACCCCTCGAGCTCGGCCACATCCCGGGCGTAGGTCGCCTTGAAGTCCTCCAGCCCCTCACGGGCCTTGGTGACCAGGCCCCGGCTGTCCACCGTCCAGATCCGTTTGCGCGCCTCCTCCAGGCTGAGCCCCTCTTCCTGCATGGCGGAGACCAGCAGGTCGGAGATCCCCTGGGCCGACGCGCCGGCTCCGGCGAACAGGATCCGCTGATCCTTCATCGCCTGGCCGGTGATGCGTAGGCCGCTGAAGATGCCCGCCACGACCACGCCGGCCGTCCCCTGGATGTCGTCGTTGAAGGTGCAGAGCTTGTCGCGGAATCGGTTCAGCTGGAAGATCGCGTTGCCCTTGAGGAAGTCTTCCCACTGCAACAGCGCCTCGGGATAGATCTTCTGTACGGCCGCCACGAACTTGTCGACGAAATCCTGGTAATCCTGGCCGCGGATACGCTTCTGGCGCAGCCCCACGTAGAGAGGATCTTCCAGCAGGCGCTCGTTGTCCGTGCCGACGTCCAGCATGATCGGCAGCGTGAGATGCGGCGGAATACCCGCGCACAACGTGTAGAGACACAGCTTGCCGATCGGGATCCCCATACCGCCGGCCCCTTGGTCACCAAGCCCCAGGATTCGCTCGCCGTCCGTCACCACGATGACCGCCGGCGGCCGCGGATGGTTCGCCAGAACCGATTCGATCTCGTTCCGTTGGTCGTAGCTCACGTAAAGGCCCCGGGCCCGCCGCCAGATGTGCGAGAAGTTCTGGCAGGCCTCGCCCACCACCGGCGTATACACGATGGGCATCATCTCATCGATGTGCTCGTGGACCAGCCGGAAGAAGAGGGTCTCGTTGCGGTCCTGCAGGCTCGCCAGATAGATGAAGCGCTCGAGGTTCGTCGTCTTGGCCTGGTAGCTCTCGTACACGCGGGGGAGTTGCTCCTCGATAGTGAAGATCGCCGGCGGCACGAGCCCCGCAATGCCCAGCGATTTCCGCTCCTTGGCCGTGAAGCCCGTGCCCTTGTTTGTGAATGGGTTGAGCAGCACTGGTCGCCCGGTGTGGTGGACTGCCAGGTATTCCTCACCCGTTCGCGGGTCTGTCTTGACGGACCACATCGTGTCCTCCTGCCTGCTCGCCGCCGCGCCGCGCGCCCGCGAGAGTCTAGTCAGCAATGGACGGCCGGTCCCGGCCGGCAGCCCAGCTTGTCTTACTTTGTCCCAGGACAGCGTCCAGGGAGTCCTGGAGGCAGAGTCAATACATCATAGGGGGCAAGAAGCGTTCCCTTAACCGGGATCCTTACCGTCCAATAGCCGACGGACGACGACCGATTATCGACTTTAGCCGCAACACTCGCCGTCCGCTGTTCGACGTCGAGCGACAATCGGATGTCGGGAGTCGAGTGTCGATGATCGATCGCCGCAGCTAAGCTCGGACGCCGAGAATCGACTGCCGGCTGTTGGATGTTGAGGTCCTACCCGATGTGCGGATGTCCCCCACTCGACCGCTGCAGCGAGCCCTAACCCAGAAGCGTGAGGAACACCCCGGCAGCCACCGCGGACCCGATGACGCCGGCGACGTTGGGTCCCATGGCCGGCATCAGCGGGTTGACGCGGCCGTCTGTCTGGTCGGACACGAACTGTTGGACGACGCGCGCCGACATCGGAACCGCCGAGACGCCCGCCGCCCCGATGCACGGGTTGATCTTCTTGCGCAGGAATAGGTTCAACGCTTTGGCGAACAGGACCCCGCCCGCCGTGCTGAACGAGAAGGCGACCGCGCCGAGGACCAGGATCATGATCGTACGGGTGGTCAGGAAGTGCTCGGCGTCCATGGTGGCGCCGACCGCCACAGCCAGGAAGAGTGTCACGATGTCGATCAGCGCACCGCCGGCCGTCTTGCGCAGCCGATCCGTCACTCCCGACTCGCGCAGCAGGTTCCCGAGCATCAGCATGCCGATCAGCGGGGCGCTGGACGGGACCGCCAGCGAAGCGACCAGCCCGGTCACGATCGGGAACAGGATCGTCGCCTTCTGCGAGACCGGAATCGCCTGCGGCATGTCGATCGCCCGCTCCTTCTTGGTGGTCAGCATGCGCATGATCGGCGGCTGGATGATCGGCACCAGCGACATGTAGCTGTAAGCCGCCACAGCGATCGGCCCCAGCAGGTGCGGCGCCAGCTGGCTGGCGAGAAAGATGGACGTCGGTCCATCGGCGCCGCCGATGATGCCGATCGAGGCCGCCTCCCGGGCGTTGAAGTCCAGCAGATAGCCGGCCGACAGCGCAGCGACGAAGATGCCGACCTGGGCGGCAGCTCCCAGCAGGAAGGTGAGCGGCCGCCCCAGCAGGGGTCGGAAATCCGTCAGGGCGCCCACGCCGAGGAAGATGAGCGGCGGCAGCAGCTCCGTCCTGATCCCGGCGTCGTAGATGAGCGCGATGATCCCGTCCCCGTAAGACCCGAGACCGGCCATCGGCAAGTTGGCGAGGATCGCTCCGAACCCTATGGGGATGAGGAGCAGAGGCTCGTAGTTCTTCGCGATGGCCAGGTAGATGAGAACACCGGCGATGACGAACATCCCGAGGTTGCCGATGCTCAGATTGGCAAGCCCCGACTGCCTGATCAGCTCCAGCGCTGTCTCCATCGGTCGCCCCTCTAGGCGATCGTCATTATCGGAACCGACGAATCGATCTCATCGCCGATCTCCACGTGGATCGCCGCCACCTGCCCGGCGACCGGCGACTTGATGTCGTGCTTCGCCTTCATCGCCTCTACGGCGGCGACAACCGTGCCGACTGCCACCTGATCGCCCTGCTTCACCAGCAGATCGACGACCTCCACGGAACCGGCGAAGGTGGAGTGGACCGGCGTACCAGCCCCGGGCGCGGCGGGCGCGGCGGGCGCCGCGGTCGCCGCAGGCGCGGCCGACGCACCTTCCGCCGTGGCCGGCTCGAGCGTCACCACGAACGTCCGCATCGTGCCGTTCTCCTCGACCGTGCAACGTGTCTTCATCGGACCGGTCGGCGCCGGCGCGGCCGCGGTAGCTGGCGGCGCCGCCGCTGGGGCCGCCTCCTCCTTCTTCTTCTTCAGCGGTATGTCGATCTTCGGTTTCCCCGTCAGCAGCCGGATGCCTTCGTTCAGCTCCATCTTCTTGCCGGGGACCATCGCAGCCACCACCAGGAAGATGTTCTCGTCGGTGGTCGGCAGGCCGCGCTCCTCGAGCGCCTGCTTCGCCGGCTCGATGTTCTTGGGTGCCGCCTCCAGAGGATCACCCTCGAAGACCGGCAGCTCCAGCTGCTCCGACGCGATCTTCACGACCTCGGGGTCGGAAGGCAGCGGGGTCTTGCCGAAGTAGCCGAGGACCGAACGGCCGTAGCCGGGATCGATCTTCTTCCAGCGCCCGTACATCACGTTGTTGAACGCCTGCAGCCAGTACTGCTGGCTGCCCGGGGTCACGCTCGTCCAGGCGCCGCCCGCCTCCACGACGATCGGGAACTCCGCCAGCACCTCGCCGTACTTCTCCAGGATCCCCGCCTTCACCATCATGTGCACGTTCGGCCCGATGGCGCCGCCCGGCATCGGGAAGCCCAGCACGCGGGGGTCCGCCGTCGTCGTGGTCGGGTTGAAGTCGTACTCCTCCATTAGCTCCTGCAGCATGCGCTCGATCTCGGGCATCTTGGAGACGTCGATGTCCAGCGAGTAGCCCGTGCCCTTGAGCGCGTGCGCCAACGACCGGACATCGGGCTGAACGGTGCCGCTGGCCAGCGGGCGGATCGATAGATCGACACCGTCAGCGCCGCCGTGGATCGCCGCCATGTAACAGGCGACGGCGGTGCTGGCCGTGTCGTGGGTGTGCATCCAGAGCGGCATCTCGGGCGGCATGATCTTCTTCAGCCCAATCGCCGCGTCGTAGATCGTCTGCGGGTCCGTCGTACCGCTGGCATCCTTGAGGCAGATGCTGTCGATCCGCACATCGCTGTCCAGCAGCCGCTTGCCGATGTTGACGTAGAATTCCGCCGTGTGGACCGTCTTCGACTCGAACGGCAGGCCCATCAGCGCGATGGCTACCTGATGATGCATGCCGGCGTCGACGATCGGCTTCCCCGTCTTGACCAGGTTGTCCGTGTCGTTCATGAAGTCGAAGTTCCGGTCCCAGGTGGTGCCGGCCGCCTTCATGAGTCGCGCCTGCAGCTGCAGGGCTTCGATCGATTGGGTAGTGAGCGTCACACCCGAGACCGACCGGGTCAGGATCTGCAGGTCGACCTCGGGCCCGACCGCGGCACGCATCTTCCTCATGTCCTCGAACGGATTCTCGCCCAGATAGAAATACGGCGCCTGGTAACGCGCGCCGCCGCCGAACTCGAAGTGTTTGACACCCGCCTCTGCCGAGGCTTGCATGGCCGGGAGGAAATCGTTCAGACGTACTTTGCCACCGAACGAGCTCTGCAGCCCGTCCCGGAACGGTGTGAACATCACCCGAATCTTCTTCGGATTCGTTGCGGAGATCATTTTTCCTCCTCGACTCTGGTGACTCTCATTCCTGGATATACGCTCGCAACAGCCGTTGTGACCGCGGCGAGCAGCGCGGCGTCGCTCTTCGCGAGCTTCGCCAGCGTCTCGGGGAAGATGGCGATCAGAAGCCGCATGATCGCCGCCAGAACGGCCAGCAGCACGAAGACCGCCAGCAATGATGACAGGCAGACGAACAGCAGTCGATACGATTCCATGTTTACCTTTTCCTCGACACGGGCTCCTCGACCGAGCCGACTATCAGCCTACCTTTGGTGAACGGCCGCTCGTAGCCCTCGACCATCAGCTCCAGGTCATCGCCGATCCCCAGCGCTCGACCGCGGGCGATCACCTCCGAGTCCGACTCCTCGGCACAGAGCGTGACCGGGCGGCCGATCACCAGCGAGCGTTCCCGGTATCGTGCCAGCAACGCCTCGTACTCGCCGTCGAGCAGCCGGCCGTAGTTCGCCTCCAGCGCGGCGGCGAGTGCGGTGAAGAATCGACCCTGCGTGCAGTCGGCGGGCCGCGCGGCGACATCTCTGAGGCTGCGAGCCCGGGGCACGAATCGTGTCGGCTCGACCTCGGGTTCGGTCTCGACGTTGACGCCGATCCCGAGGACCGCTGCGCCCGTCTTACCGCCCACGGAGTGCGTGTATGCCAGCACGCCGCCTACTTTCGCGTCATCGATGAGTATATCATTCACCCACTTGACGCCAGCCGAGCTCTCGAGACCGGGCATCGAGTCGATCGCGTCCACGACGGAGACTGCTGCCAGGACCGTGAAACTCGTGGCCGGCCGCTCGACCGCACTCGTCGGTCTCAGATGTACCGCGAGGTACGTGTTGCCCTGCGGCGCCGACCAGGGGCGTCCCTTGAAGCCGTGGAAGCGCTCGCCGGCGCCGGCGAGGCAGAGCAAGCGGTCTGGCAGCCGGACGCCGGCTCGGCTGAGCTCGATCAGCAGGTCGAAGTGAGAGCGCTCGGCCACCTCCACCAGTAACAGGTAGTTCCAACGCGAGTCGCTGTTCACCGTGGACTCGCGGACCGGCCTTGCGCCGTAAACGCCTTCCATCAGGCCTCGGAGGCCGTCAGCGGGCTCCGAAGCCGGCGCCGACCAGAGGTCAGCGCGTCGCCCGAGTACGACCCGGGCGTAATCTACGCTATCCGTGTAGACCAGCATCGCCTCTGGCACGAGCGAGTTTCGGTGGGGCGTCGGAGCGATTTTATATAGGGTGCGAAGCTGGGCTTTGTCAAATCGGGCCGGCGTTGTAGTCTATCAGCCATAACTACGGCTCGAGCAAAGGCAATAGGCCAATCGTGATCGATGCGCTCATCGTACTCGTCTATCTGGGCGTGATGCTCGCGGTCGGCTGGCGCTCGCGGCGGCAGTCGGCCGAATCGTATTGGGTCGCTGACCGGCGTTATGCAGGCGGCATCGTCGCCGTCTCGCTGGTGGCGACGATCTTCGGGGCGTCGTCGACGATCGGCATCATCGGGTTGGGCTACTCCCGGGGCCTCACCGCCGCCTGGTGGTCGCTGGTCGGGGCGGCCGCGCTGATACCGTTCGGGCTGGCCCTCGCGGCGCGGGTCAGGGCGCTGGAGGTCTATACGCTGCCGGACGTTCTGAGGCGGGCGTACGGGAACCGGGTGGCGGTACCTGCGGCGGTTGTGATCGCCCTGGCCTGGTGTGGCGTCATCGCCGCTCAGATGACGGCGGGGGCGCTTCTGATGAGCGGTATTCTGCCGCTGAGCTACTCGTGGGCGCTGGCGGTGGTCGCGGTCGTCTTCGTCCTCTACACGTACTGGGGCGGCCAGCTGTCGGTCGTTCGAACGGACTCCTGGCAGTTCGCGCTGTTCGTCGGTGGGATCCTGGTGTGCCTGGTCTTGCTGGCCGTGGCAGCGCAAGGCCGGGGGCCGTCAGCGGTTGGAGACGTTCCCGCCGGGCACCTCCGCTTCCCGGTAACCGAGGGCTTCGGGTGGTACGACCTGCTGGTCTTCTATCCGTTGATCGTCGGGCTTCCGTACCTGGCGGGCCCGGACATCTACTCACGCGTTCTGTGCGCGAGGGACTCGGCGGCGGCGCGGGTGGCGGCGCTGGCGGCGGCGGCGGCGGTCGTGCCGATCTCGTTCCTGCTGGCGGCGCTCGGCCTGTTGATCCGCGCCGCCTTTCCGGGGATCGCCCCGGAAGCGGCGCTGCCCACGGCGGTGGGCCAGCTGGTGCCGGCGGGCCTGGCGGGCTTGATCTTGGCGGGCTTCCTGGCTGCGGTGATGTCGTCGGCGGACACCACCCTGATATCGGCGTCCACCATCCTCTCGCTCAACGTGTTCGGCGCCGGCGGCAACCTGTCGCGGGCGAAGCAGCTCCGGCTGACGCGGCTGGCTCTGGTCGGCGTGGGTGCGGCGGCCTGGGCGGTCGCCGGCCTGGAGCGGGGCATCATCTCGGCGCTGCTCCTGGGTTACACGGTCTTTGTGGGCGGTGTCGTATTCCCGACGCTGGCCAGCTTCTTGCCCGGCCGCGCGCGCGTCGCGCCAGGGGTCGCCATGACGGCGGTCATCGTGGGTGGGACTACCGCCGTGTTGGGGGCGATCGGGGACGGCGCCTTGATGAAGGCGATAGTGGGGGAGGGCGACGTCCTGCTGGCCGGAGCCCTGGGACCTCGCTATCCGGCGATCCTGCCGGTGCTCCTCAGCCTGGCTATCCTCGTTCTCGGCACCGTCGTCTCCCGGGTCTTCCCCCGAGTTCCTACTCGTACTCGTAATCGTGGTCGTGATCGTACTCGAGACGATTACGAGTACGAGTAAGAGTTAAGAGGGACTGCGGTCAGGCTACCCCGCGGTCGCCGTGGATTCCCGTCCAGCGCAGGATGTCCTCCATCAAGCACCACTTAGTCATCGAGGACTGGATCAGGTTGAGCCCCACGAAGGCGGTGAACAGGAACCAATAGGGGCTGACCCACCAGCCGAGTGCTAAGCTGGCCAGGACGAAGGTCCCGGCGATCAGTCGGATCTTGTGCTCGAGTTTCATTGTTCCCCCGCAGGTTGAGCTTGGTCTCGCAGCTGGCAGCAGCTGTACTGTTCGACGGCCATTTGCACCGCCCTGATCGGATGGCGCGGGTCTTCGACGCCCGTGCACGACTCGACGGCCTCCATGAGGGCTGCGGCCTTGTCATCGGGCAGGACGACCATGACGACCTGTGATTGGTAGGGCTGGATCTCGCCGGTCCAGCCGACGGCGCTCCCCGGTCCGTGGCCCTCGACCGGGAGGCGACTGAAGGCTGTGACCTGCTGTTCGGCGAGCAGCCGGCTCACACAGTTCTCGTCGTCGGCCAGGTACATGAGGTATACGAGCTTCATGTCTCAGTTCTTCTCCGCTGCGGGGTTAGTCTCGGGGCCGGCGGCGGCCGCGGCGTCGGGGCTGCCGGCGCGGTCGCGGTGCACGAGGTAGTAGACACTGGGCACGACGATCAGCGTCAGCACGGTGGAGGCCAGCGCGCCGGTGATCAGCGAGACGGCCAGCCCCTCGAAGATCGGGTCGAAGAGGATGACGATCGCGCCGATGACCACGGTGCCGGCGGTGAGGGCGATAGGCCGGGTGCGAACGGCGCCCGCCTCGATGACGGCCCTCTCGAGGGCGATGCCGGCGGCGCGGCGCGCCTCGAGGTAGTCGATGAGGAGGATCCCGTTGCGGACCATGATCCCGGCCAGGGCGATCATCCCGATCATCGAGGTCGCGGTGAAGAAGGCGCCGAACGCCCAGTGACCCGGTGCGATCCCCACCAGGGTGAGCGGGATGGCGGTCATCATCACGAGCGGCGCGATGAACGAGCCGAACCAGGCGACGATCAGGACGTAGATCAGCAGCAACGCGCCGCCGAACGCGATCCCCAGGTCCCGGAAGACCTCGTACGTCACCTGCCACTCGCCGTCCCACTTCATGACCGGCTGTTCGACGGCGCCCGGCTGCCGCGTGTAGAGCTGTCCCAACCGTGCGCCGCTCTCCAGCGCGATCGCGCCTATCCGCTCCCGCATGTCGAGTATCGCATACACCGGGCTCTCCGCTTCGCCGGCGACGTCGGCCGTCACGTATACGACCCGCTGGCCGTTCTTGCGATCGATCAGCTGTGGCGCCTCACCGACCTCCGGTCGGACCAGCTCGCTCAACGGCACCAGTTGGCCGGTCAGCGAGGCGACGTGCAGGCTGCCGAGCCGATCGATTCCGGAGCGCGCCGCCTCCGTCAACCGCAGTCTGACGGGGACTGGCGTGCGCGCCGTCGGCTGGGAGAGGTGAGTGACCACGCTGCCTCCCAGCGCCGTGTGCAGGGCGCCGACGACCGCTGCTTTGGGCACGCCGCTCAGTGCGGCCTTCTCTTCATCGACCCGGAGCCGGATCTCGCGCTGCGGCTCGCTGAGCGACCAATCGACGTCGACCACGCCGGGCTGGTCGGCGAAGATGCCGCGGACGCGGGCGGCGACCTCGGTCTGCGACTCGGGATCGGGCCCGTAGATCTCGGCGACGAGCGTCGACAGCACGGGCGGCCCCGGTGGTACTTCAACGACCTTCACCCGCGCGCCGGTTCCCGAGCGGTTGGCTATCTCCTCGACGACGGGTCGGATTCGCTTCGCGATGTCGTGGCTCTGGTCGCCGCGCTCCGACTTGTGGACGAGGTTGACCTGGATGTCGGCGACGTGGGGGCCGCGCCTCAAGTAGTAGTGCCGGATCATGCCGTTGAAGTTGAACGGCGCCGCCGTGCCCGCGTAGAGCTGGACGTCGGCGATCTCCGGCACTTGGGCCAGGCCGCGGACCATGTCCTCGGCGAGCGCCACGGTCGTCTCGAGCGGCGTGCGCTCGGGCATGTCGACGATGATCTGCATCTCGTTCTTGTCATCGAACGGGAGCATCTTCGCCGTCACCCCGCCGGTGAAGAACATCGCGGTCGCCCCGACGAGCAGCAGCGTCACCGTGCCCAGCATCGTCCACATCCAAACGGGCCGGCGCAGCAGCGGGCCCATCGCCTTGTGATAGAGGCGGTAGATCCGAGTCTTCTCCAGCACATAGGCCGGCTTCTCCTTGCCGCCGTGTGCCCCGCGCAGCAGGCGGTAGGCCAGCCAAGGGGTCCCGATCAGCGCCACGCCGAGCGAGAAAAGCATCGCGACGGTCGCGCCGATCGGCATCGGGCTCATGTAGGGGCCCATCAGTCCCGAGACGAAGAGCATCGGGAGCACGGCGGCGATGACCGTCAGGGTTGCCAGGATCGTCGGGTTGCCGACCTCGTCGACCGCTGCCCGCGCCGCGGCCCGTAACGGCCGGTCGCGCATGGCGAAGTGGCGCTCCATGTTCTCCGCCACGATGATCGAGTCGTCGATCACGATACCGGTGACGAAGATCAGCGCGAACAGCGTCACCCGGTTCAGCGTGTAGCCGAAGAACTGATAGACGAAGAGTGTGAGGGCGAAGGTGATCGGCACCGAGATCATGACGATCACGGCGCTCCGCCAGCCCATCGACAGGGCGACGACGAGGCCGACCGCGAGGATCGCCAGCAGCAGGTGCTCCTTGAGGGTCGTGACCTTCTCGCGCGCCGTCTCGCCGTAGTTGCGCGTCGTGTGCAGTTCGACGTCGCCGGGTACGATGCGGCCGTGGAGAGCCTCGGTCTTCGACTCGAGCGCGCGTCCCAGTTCGGTGGCGT
>JASFTY010000022.1:0-17043 GCA_050050535.1 Gemmatimonadales bacterium
CGCTGAACTGCGCCAGCTGTCACAGGGGGCCCGGTGGCGCACCCGCAGAGACGATCACAACTGAGATCGGCGACTTCACGCACTCGGTCCACCGCGCCCGTGGGTTCGAGTGCTCACAGTGTCACGCCGCGCCGAGCATGCGGGTCGCAGGACTCACTTGCGAGAACTGCCACACGTTCCACCACCAGCCGGCGAGGGCCTGTCTCAGCTGCCACAAGGGTAACGTGTTGCAGATCCATCCCGCTGCCGCTCACAGTGGATGTAACCTCTGTCACGCAGAGAAGACCGCTTTCATCACCGAGTGGACACGTCAGGTCTGCACCGTCTGCCACGCCGACAAGGTCGAGCACAACGCGCCGGCGGCCTGCCACCTCTGCCACACGATGCCTGAACCGGGAGGCGGCTAGCTGCGCGCCGTTGCGGCGACCGCAGCGCCTCTGGGCAGCCGCGACTGGCGCCGGCGAACGATTTTTGTTATTACGACCCCGCGGGTGACTTAGCGGTTACCGGGTATGCAGACCCGGCTTCGCTCGCGCCCCGCGGTTCGCCCATACAATCACACCATAGCACCGGTAACCGGCGACGCTCATGGTCAGACCACCTGAGTCTCGGAGCCACAAGCTGCCACAACAGGTCCCCCGACTTGCTGTGGTGTTCGCGCTGGCTGCGCTCGCCCTCATCGCGGCGCGCTACTTCCTGATTCCCGACACGTTCGGCGAACTCGGGCACTATCGGGCCGCAGCGATCGACACGATCATCGCGCACCCCAAGAAGTACGCCGGACAGCAGGACTGCGCGTTGTGCCACGGATCGATCATGGACAGGCGCCTGGCGGGGAATCACCGCGGGCTGGCCTGTGAGGGGTGCCACGGCCCGGCGGCGGGCCACGTAGCGAGCCCGGTGGAAGTCAAGCCTGCGATCCCGAGCGCGCGTGACTTCTGCCCGCGCTGTCATGCTTACAACCCGAGCCGCCCCACCGGATTCCCCCAAATCGACCCGGCGACCCACAACCCCCGCATTCCCTGCGCGGCCTGCCACGACCCGCACGCGCCCGAGCCGCCGATCCCACCAGGCTCCTGCAGCGCCTGTCATGGCCAGATCGCCAGCCAGAAGGCGGTATCGCACCACGCGACGCTGGAATGCACGACGTGTCACACTGTGCCGGAAGAGCACAAGCTGTCACCGCGTACCGTGCGTCCCGGCAAGCCGCAGCAGAGGGCTTTCTGCGGTACTTGCCACGCCCAGGATGCAGAGGGTCCGCAGCAGATTCCCCGAGTCAACCTGCGGACGCACAATGCGCAGTATTTGTGCTGGCACTGTCACTATCCCCATTTCCCGGAGACTTCATGATGGCGACGGACGTCACGCAGTCCGCCGGACCCTCGCCGGTTGATGAACCGAAGCAGGTCGACCGACGCGAGTTCCTGAAGAAGTGCGGCCTCGCGGCGCCGATCCTTCTGGGAGTGGTCCGGGTGCCGTTGCTCGAGGCTCAGGGCTCGCGCGGCGGCGAGTACGACGCCAGCGAACATCTTTACGGGATGGGAATCGACATCAACAAGTGCATTGGCTGCGGCCAGTGCGTCGTGGCGTGCAAGGCGGAGAACGACGTTCCTCTCGATTCACGACACTTCAACACGTGGGTCGAGCGCTACGTTATCCGAACCGATGAGGAAGTTGAGGTCGAGAGCCCCAACGGTGGTATGGACGGATTCCCGCCAACGTTGAGCGCCGGTGGTGAGCTTCGCAGGACCTTCTTCGTTCCGAAGCTATGCAATCACTGCGCCGAGGCACCCTGCGTACAGGTCTGCCCGGTGGGTGCGACATTCACCACCGAGGACGGTGTCGTGCTGGTGGACGATGACTACTGCATCGGGTGCCGCTACTGCATCCAGGCCTGCCCTTACGGTGCCCGATGGCTCCACCCCGAGACGCACGTCGCAGCGAAGTGCACGTTCTGCTACCACCGCCTGGTGGACGGGTTGGTGCCGGCCTGCGTGGAAGTGTGTCCGACCGGCGCACGGGTGTTCGGCGAGCTGGAGCAGAGAGCCACACCGCTGGCTCGGTTCAGACGCTTCAACGAGCTGCAGGTCCTCAAGCCGCACCTCAACACGAAGCCGAAGGTCTACTACGCCAACCTAGACGGCGAGGTGAGGTAGCCGATGCAGGGGTTCATCTACCCGAACGAGTTCGAGCTCCACTGGGGCATCCTCATTGTGGTCTACCCGTACGTTACGGGCCTCGTGGCAGGCGCATTCATTCTCGCCTCGCTGGAGCGCGTCTTCAACGTCAAGGAAGTGCAGCCCACGTATAGATTGGCGCTGTTGACGGCGCTGGCGTTCCTGCTGGTCGCGCCCCTCCCGCTGCTGGCGCACCTGGGCCACCCGCTCCGCTCGTACGAGATCTTCCTGACGCCGAACCGGCAGTCCGCGATGGCCATGTTCGGCTTCGTTTACGCCTGGTACCTGATGGTGGTACTGCTGCTGGAGATCTGGTTCGACTACCGCAAGGACCTAGTCCTCTGGTACCAGAGCGCCAAAGGTTGGAGGCGGCATCTGCACCACGTCCTTACTCTGGGGGCCACCGACCTGTCGGAGCGGTCACTCAGGTTCGACGACAAGGCGGGGCGCTGGATCACGATCATCGGGATCCCATCCGCCTTCCTGCTGCACGGGTACGTCGGATTCATCTTCGGCTCGGTGAAGGCGAACCCTTGGTGGAGCAGCGTGCTGATGCCCGTCGTCTTTTTGTTCTCGGCGATCGTCTCGGGCATCGCGCTCGTGCTGATCATCTACGTGATCTCGAGTGTGGTTCGCCGGAAGCCGGTGGACATGCGCTGCGCTGACAAGCTGGCGGCCTTCCTGTTCTACGCCATGGTGGTCGACGTGTCGCTTGAGATGCTCGACTTCATCCACCGGCTCTACGAGTCGGAAGAATCGATCGGGATTCTCACACAACTGGTCGAGAGCCGCCTCTTCATCAGCCTGATCATCCTGCAACTCGTGCTGGGGACGCTGCTGCCACTACTGGTCTTCGGACTGACCGCGCCGGCGCTGAGCAAGGAGAGCGTGCTGAAGGTTCGCGACGGGTTGAGGAGCCTCATCTATCTGGCGGCGGCGATCCTGGTGCAGGTCGGGATCTTCAGCATCCGCTGGAACGTGGTGATCGGCGGGCAGCTGTTCTCGAAGAGTCTGCGCGGGCTGACGGTCTACAAGCTCGAGTTCCTGGGAATCGAGGGCTTACTCGTGGCCGGCGCGCTCCTCCTCCTGCCATTCATCATTCTGTGGGTCCTGGTCAAGGTCCTGCCACCGTGGACGGACGCCGAGGCACAACTGCCGGGGACGGCCGGCCACGGCGCGAGTCAGCCGACGGGTGCGGCGTCCTAATAGCTGCGGATGCGCTAGCGCTCCGGGACCGCGAACGGCGGCCGCCTCATCTCGGCGGTGCAAGTCTCGTCCAGCCCTCCGGGATCCAGCGTGTCGATGAGCTCGGCCACTTGCCGTCTCCCACAGGCCCCGTACTCGAAGTTGTGATGCCCCTCTCGGATCACCATGACCCGGGCATTGGGCAGGTGGCGCGCAAGCTCGTGTGCCCAGGCGGGTGGCGCGACCGGATCCAACCAGCCGTGCTGGATCAGGATCGGCGTCGTGCCGGTCACCGGCTCGTTGTAGCCGGCCGGCAGCTCGCCGACCGGCCAGCGCGAGCAGTCCTCCAAGATGCCGCGCACCCACGACTCGCCCCAGAAGGTGCCGTCGAACATCTCCGGCAACTCGTCCTCCGGTAGCCGCGCCGCCTCCTCGGCGCATATGACGGAAAGGAACAGCCCTCTGCTGAACGCGGTCGGGGCAAGCCGCCGCTGCAGCAGGGCCCGCTCTCCCAGGGGCCGGAAGTCACCTTGGTAGGCGGCGTGGACGAAGGCGGGGATCTGACTCGCGCCGCCCTGCGAGACGAGCATCGAGCGCAGCGTAGCGCCGATCTGGTCCCGGGTCACCGTTATCGTGTCCCGGTCCCCCAATTCGGGATCGGTGTTCACGAAGTTTGCCGGCGCTTCGTCGAGGCGGCGCAGTACCTCCGCGAGCTCGTGTCGCAGATTCGGGTAGGCCGCCCGGCAGGCGTCGTCCGCCGCGCAATCGGCGAGCAGCCGATCCATCGCCTGCTGCGCGTGTCGGCCGGCGCCGGCTAACGAGTTCCGGTGCGGCGGGATGACCGCCCAGAGGATCGCGCTCCGCGCTCGCCCCGGGTGCCGGCGCAGGTAGACCAGCGCCTCGCGCGAGCCGTAAGAGCCTCCCCATAGATTGACCTGCTCGTAGCCCATCGCTTCGCGGACTTCGTCGATGTCGTCCATGGCGATGGGTGTGGTGTAGAGCCGCAGATCGGCCCGCTCTTCCAGGAGGCTCCGGCACTCGGCCGCCGCTTCGGGCCCACGCTCGACGAAGTAGCGCTGCAGGTCTTGACCGCCCGTGACCTCCGGGCAGTCGAGCCCGTTCGACGAGCCGGTCCCCCGGCGGTCCACCATCACGATGTGTCGGCGTCCCCGCACCAGGCGCAGGTCCTCGGCGACGTAGGCGGCCAGCGCCGTCGCGGCGCCGCCCGGCCCGCCGTTGAAGATGAAGACCGGATCCGGCAACGCGTCGGGCGCATCGGCGCGCAGCACGCCGATGCGCAGCGTGATGCGGCGGCCGGCCTGCGCCTCGCGGTCCTCCCAGACCTCGTACGCGCCGCACCACGCCTCGCCCTCGTAGAGCGGCAGCTGGCACGGCCTCAGCTCGACACGGCCCTGCACCCAGACCTTTTGGGCCCTCACAGACAGGCCGCCGCCGAGCAGCACGAGTGCGAAGAACGGCAGGAACACATAAGCGCGACGCGACATGCTTGCCTCCTACAGGGTGAACGGAGACCGAGGGTCCCGGTCCCGGTTTATGGAAGACTCCGCCCTTCAGAGTAGGGATGCAAGCGGTACCCCAGACCGTCGCAGCCGCGAATTCGGAAAGCTGAGCCCCAAGCGTCGGAACTCTGACGATCTACCATCGGCTGAGACGAACCACGACCCCAAAGAACGCACCTTTCAGCCATCGCCGGCTGGCACACGGCTTGCCCTCACTGACGCTAGCCAAATGCCAGCGAGCATATCTGAGGAGGGGTGATGAAAGCGGTAGAGGCTGTTGCTGCGGCCGGTGTCTTTGCAGTTGCGACGCTTCTGGCCGGCTGCGATGAGACGGGCGACGGACCGGAAAGCATTAGCGGCCTAGCCTTCAGCTTCAGTGGCGATCTGTCGGGCTCTTTCCTTGCCACCGGCACACCTGTGGTCGGCGGCGACGGCCAGCCGGAGTTCGGCAGTTGGGCAATCGCCGCCGAGGCCGACTCGCTCGGAGGTCTCGTGCTCGCCGCCTTCCGCCCCTCCGAAGATCCGAAGGGCGATCTCTTCGTCCTCCAACTCACGCCGCTCGGAGTTGGCACCTTCACGCCATGCGAGTCGAGCGCCGACTGCCACGGCAGGCTGCTCTTCGGCTACGACGGCGGTTCCTTCGACCACTACTTCGAGATCACGTCCGGCAGTGTGACGATCGCCGAGATCGCAAGCGACCGACTGCGCGGGAGTTTCCAGTTCGTCGCCCGTGACGACGGCGGCACCGGAGCACAGGTGATCATCGCCGACGACGGCGAGTTCGACGTGCCGTTCGCGGACACAGACGAGGGCAACGCAGTCATGTGTATGCTCGGCTCATGTTGAGCCGCAAGAAGAAGCCGCTGCGCGCCGTCGATTCGTCCCCTATTTTAGAATAGGACACCAACACGGACGGACGTGGGGATCCGGCCAACTGCGGGCCGGCGGAATGGTATTCCTACCTGCCGGCTCGAGCCCACCGGCCGATCTACACCGCCGGATGTGTGAGGATGCGGACAAGCTCCGGATCGGAGATTGGAGGGACACATCATGACCGCATCTCGACTCTACTCCAGGCTCGTGCGCCCAGGCCAATCCGCAGCGTTGCTCGCCACCACATTTCTCCTCACAGGCTGGCTCGCTCAGGGCGCACAGGACGATGTGGCCGCAGCCGCCGCGCAGCTGCGCCAGCTCTACCTGCAGCGGGACTACGAGACCGCCGTCCGCGAAGGCGCGGGTTGGCTGGAGCGTGCGCCCGAGGCATTCGAGCTCCGCGCCTGGTACGTGCTCAACCTCGCGCGGGACGGCAAGACGGACGACGCCGTCGCCGAGGCGGAGGCGATGGTCGAGGCCGACTCGGCCGACCCCTGGTGCTGGTTCGCGCTGGCCGGCGCACTGAACTGGCACTCCGAGCGCGGCGAAGAGGCCCTCGATGCCAGCGAGCGGGCGCTCACCATGTCGCCGGATCACATCGACTTCATCGTACTGCGGGCGTTCGTCATCCGCAGGCAGGAGGGTGCCGCGGCATCGGTCGCTTTCATCGACGCGTTGCCGCCGGAGGTCCGCGAAGATCCGCAGGTCCTCGTCAGGAAGGCCGCGGCGCTCCACTTCCTGTCCAATGAGGAGGGCGACGAGGCCGCAGCCGAGGAGTCGTACGCCGTCTTCGACGACGCGCGCGCGGCCGACCCGCAGAACGTCGAGGCCTATTACCTCGCCGGGGCCTATCTGCTCTCCGACCGGCGCAACGACGACGCCTATCCTCTGCTGAAGAGGGCCGCCGAGCTGTCACCGTCCGCCGAAGTCCACGACTACTACTGGCGAGCGGTAATGGGAAGGCGGGACCTGAGCGCCGACGAGAAGCGCATTGAAATCGAAGCGGACGTGGCAAACCTGCTCGAGCGTCGCAGCGACTCACCCGCCGTACTGTATGCCATCGCCGGTGTATACGGACAGCTCGAGCTGGAGGACGAGCAGAGAGAGTACGAGGATTCGATACTCGAGCTCTACCCGGAAACCGGAAGCGCCGAATGGGTTCTCGTCTCCCGCATCCAGGCCGTCTCGAGGGAGATGTACGAAGAGAAGCGAGAAACGGGTGTCGAAGATCCGGAGAAGAGGGCACGCTACCGCCAGATGCTGGTCGAGTTCATCGAGCGACCGCACCACCAAGAAGAGCGGCTGCTGGGAGGCGCTTACACGTATCTGCTCGAGCTGATCAAGGACGAACCTGACATCGACGCCGGCTACCTGTACGAAGTGGTCGATGGCATGGTGAGGTACGGCAGCGGCAACCCCACTGCTTTCTACACTGCCGCGATCGCCCTCGCCGAGCACAAGACCCACTTCGAGGTGGCCGAAAGTCTCGCCGCCGAGTGCGCTGTCGGGGTCGCCGAGATGGTCGAGTCGATGCGCGAGAGTGGGGTGTACGAGACCGAGGGTGAGTACCAGAGGGTTCTCGACCATTACCAGAGCCAGACGCACGACGCCCTCGGCTGGGTGTACTTCAACCAGGATCGCCTGGACGAAGCAGAGGAGGAGTTGCTGGCCGCATACGACCTGAACCACGAGAGCATCCAGAACCTTTATCACCTCGGTAGGCTCTACGAGACCCGTTATGACCTGGCCGTCGCGGCTGAGGACGCTGAGGGCCGGGCAGCGTCCAGTGACGAAGCCGCCGCGTACGGGGACAGGGGAGAGGAGTACTACATCAAAGGCGTCATGGTGCAGACCCCCGGCGAGAGCCCCAACGACGAAGCGTTGAAGGCTCTCTACGAGAAACGTCACGGTACTCTGGACGGGTATGAGGACTACCTGGCGAACGCCGAGGAGATCGACCGGCAGAGGCGCCACGAGAAGATCCTCGCGGAGCGCCTGGAGGAGCCCGAGGCGATGGAGCCGTTCGCCCTCGAGACGCTCAGCGGCCTGCTCGTTTCGTCGAGTTTCCTCAGAGGTAGGATCGTCGTCATCAACTTCTGGGGTACCTGGTGCGGGTGGTGCGTCCTGGAAATGCCGGATATCCAGGAGTTCCACGAGCGTTACCGCGATGACCGCGACGTCGTTGTCCTCACGATCAACAACGACGACGACCCGGCTGACGTCCGGGAGTGGATGACGGAGCACGAGTACGACTTCGCCGTTCTACTCGACGAAGGCTACAACGATAACGCAGGTGTTCAGGCCTACCCAACCACCTGGTTCATCGATCGCCAGGGGCGTATCGCATTCCAGAAGCGGGGCTGGAGCGAGGCGCTGACCGAAGAGTTCGGCTGGCGCGTGGAGGCGCTGCGAGGTTCAGGCGGCGGCTAGCCGCCGGGCGCCTCTACCCGGAAAGGGACGCTCAGCGTCACGCTCCTGGGAGGATAGCAGTACCTGCTATCGCAGGCCTGGTAGCGGACTCTAATCTCCACGTTCGTTTCGCCGAGCGGCGCGTCGCGGGGCAGTTGCAGCCGCAGGTGGGCGACGGCCGTGTCGACGTACGATAGAAGCTCTACCGGCCGCCGCGTGTAGCGCACGATCACCGCGACCGGCTCCGGCCACTCGATTCCCTCGACCAGCGCCCCTTCCGGAAGCGACGTCACCTCGATCGTCGTGGCGATCGGCCTCAGCGCCGCGAACTCGGGCGGGACCACCGGCTCGTGCGGCCAGGAATGGAAGTCGGCGGCGTGCTCCAGTGCCACGGCGATGGAGAGCTCGCCACCCGGCTGCGCGACGGCGAGCTCGGCGGCGGCCCATACCTTCACGGAGTCCGCGCCGCCGGCGACCTGGGCGGCGGCGGCCTCCGGCGCGCCGAGCGCGATCGCAAGACATCCCAGCAAGGCGACTCGGGTCGGGCTAGTGATCATGACGGTCCCACGTGCGATGGTGAAGGCTAGTGCGGCCGATACGCGTGATTCAAGATACCCCGCCTCGCCAGACTGAAACAGGGAATCCCGACCTCCCCGAATCCCCGAATCCCGCCACTTCAATGGAAGTCGTGGCTCTCGATGAGCTCGGCGCCGGCCTGCGGCTCGATCGCCGCGATCCGCCGCGCCTGCACGTTCACCACATCCTGCTCGTTCTGGACGATCCCCTCGATGAGCAGCACCGGTGAGCGGACGATCGTCTTGCGGTGGCGCTGGAAGAGATCGGCGTAGACCACGAAGTTCGAGAACCCGGTCTCGTCCTCCAGCGTGATGAAGCACACCCCCTTCGCCGTGCCGGGCCGCTGCCGGCAGATCACCACACCCGCCACCTTCACGCACCGGCCGCTCCGCACGCTCCGCAACTCCTCCGCCGACAGCACCCCGCGAACACGGAGCGCCGCACGCAGATGCTCCATCGGGTGCCCGTGGGTGCAGAGCCCCGTGGTCGTGTAGTCTGCGGCGACCAGCTCGACCTTCTTCATCTCCCGGAGCTTCGGCTCCCGCG
Organism: Gemmatimonadales bacterium; assembly: GCA_050050535.1. Taxonomy (GTDB): domain Bacteria; phylum Gemmatimonadota; class Gemmatimonadetes; order Palauibacterales; family KS3-K002. The sequence continues at coordinate 9,287 of JASFTY010000022.1, forward strand.
TCGACTCCACCTGCGCCAGCGGCTTCTGCGCCAGCCGCGCCAGCACCTCCCAGAGCGCCGAGCGCCGGCCCGGGCCCCAGAGCGTCTGGAAGGCGCCCGCCTCGGCCAGCGTCTTGAGCGCGGGAAGGCCGAGGCCCGAGCGCCGCACCACGTCCTCCACACTCCGGAACGGGCCGCCGGCCTCCCACGCCGCCTTCAGTTTCTGTTCCGCACTCGAGCCGAGGCCGCGTACGAAGCGCAGCCCGATTCGCAGGGCCGGAGCGGAGATCGTCTCCAGTCGGTCGGAGGCGCGAGAACCACTCGCTTCGGGCTCGCGCCACCTTCGGAAAGCGAGCTCACCCCCGGTGGTGAGCTCGCGACCTCCGCGAGCTGGTCCTCGCGCCTCCTCCCTACCTGCAACGATCTGCTCCTCGTCACCTAACTCGAGCGTGCAGTCCCAACTCGAGTAGGCGAGATCGACCGGCCGCACATCGACAGCGTGGCGACGCGCGTCGTGCACCAGCGTGCCCGGCGCGTAGAAGCCCATCGGCTGCGAGTTCAACAGCGCGCAGAAGAACTCGGGCGCGTAGTAGCGCTTGAGATACGCCGACGCGTAGACCAGTAACGCGAACGATGCGGAATGACTCTCGGGAAAGCCGTAGTTGGCGAAGGCGGTCAGCTGCTTGACGAGTTGGTCCTGCACGTCCGGCGAGATGCCGCGCTTCGTCATCCCCTGCCGCAGCGCCGGCTCGATCAGCGCCATCGCCTCCTTCGAGCGCTTGAAACCCATCGCCCGGCGCAGCGCGTCCGCCTGGCCCGGCGTGAACCCCGCCATCGCCACCGCCACCTTCATCCCCTGCTCCTGAAACAGTGGCACGCCCAGCGTCCTCTGCAAAATCGGCTCCAGGTCCGGGTGCAGATACGTCACCGGCTCCTCGCCGCGCCGGCGCCGCACGTACGGGTGCACCATGTCGCCCTGGATGGGGCCCGGCCGGATGAGCGCCACCTGCACGACCAGATCGTAGAAGCGCTCGGGCTTGAGTCGCGGCAACGAGTTCATCTGCGCGCGGCTCTCGATCTGGAAGACACCCACCGTGTCCGCCGCCTGGATCATCTCGTACACCTGCGGATCGCTCGCCGGCAGTTGCGCCAGGTCGATAGCAGTGCCGCGTGTCTCGCGGATATAGCGGATCGCCTTCGCCAGACAGGTGAGCATGCCGAGGCCCAGAAGGTCGATCTTGATCAGCCCGGTGAAGTCGAGGTCGTCCTTGTCCCACTGTATAACGGTCCGCTCCGCCATCGCTGCCGGCTCGATGGGCACGACCCGGGACAGCAGGCACTCGGTGAGCACGAACCCGCCCACGTGGATCGAACGGTGGCGCGGCAGCTGGTCGAGCCCGCGTACCACGTGCACCAGCGCGCGCACCCGGCCGTTCGCCGGGTCGAGCCCGCAGGCGACCAGACCGCCGTCCTCCAACGCGTCGGCCGCTTCCGCCGCCTCGCGGCGCTCCGCTTCCGTCGCCAGCCGGTCGGCCACATCGGTGGAGAAGCCGAGGACCCGGGCGGCGTCGCGGACGGCGGAGCGGCCCCGGTAGGTGATCGCCTCGCAGACCATCGCCGCGTGCTCGCGCCCGTATTTGTTATAGACGTACTGCAACACCTCCTCGCGTTGCTCGTGCTCGATGTCGAGGTCGATGTCGGGCGCACCGCCCCGCTCCTCCGATAGGAAGCGCTCGAACAACAGCTCGAATTTGATGGGATCCACCGCCGTGATCCCCAGGCAATAGCAGACGCACGAGTTGGCCGCCGAACCGCGGCCCTGCAGCAGGATCCCCCGGCGCCGGGCAAAGCGCACGATGTCCCAGACGGTGAGGAAGTACCCCGCCAGGTCGAGCCGCGCGATCACCGCGAGCTCGTGCCGGATCTGGCGTCGGACTCGTTGCGTGAGACGCGGGTGCCGGTTACGCGATGGGGTCGGACACGGAAGGGGCTCTCGCTTCATGTCGCGCTGCTTAGGGCCGCGATGCTGCACGGGCCACGGCGCTCCAAATGTCCGCTCGAAACCCCTTCCGTGTCCTCCCTCACGCAACAAGGGTCCCGCCCGAGGTCTCACAGCCGCGTCGCCGTTATCGGGCACGTCCTCGATGTGGCGCGGCTCGTCCGGCGCGACATGAAGCGAGGGTCCCCCAACGCGCCCGACCGTCTCCGCGACCGGAACATCAACTCGAATCGGATCACCGTTCCGTCGCTGGCCCGAGGCGCCACCGTAACGCTCCAGCGCTCCCTTCCAAACCAACCGCTCCAAGAACTGCTGCCGCGTCATGCCGGGCGGGACCCGGAACCCCGGCATCGACGGCGACAGGTCCGCGAGCCGGAAGGAGCACTCGGCGGCGAGGGCGAGTGTGCTCTCCACCACGTCGGGACGACGACGCCAGCGCCGCCACACCACCGACGGCGCCTTCAGGTACCACTCGCCGTTGGGGCGCAATCGCGTCCCCGCCTCATCGAGAGTCACCCCGTGGCGCAGACAGGTCAGAACGTCGTGAACGATCCGGCCCGCCGGCGTCGCATAATGCACGTCGTTCGTCGCCACCGCCGCTATGCCTCGTCGATCCGCCAGCTCCAGCAACCGATCCGCCAGCTCACGCTCCTCCGGCAACGCGTGATCCCAAACCTCCACCGCCACGTAGCCGTCGTAGATGCTGCGTAGAAAGTCCAGGAACTCGCGTGCACCCTTCTCCTCGCCCGCTCGCACCCGCCGCGCCAGCTCGCCTTGCGGACAACCGCTGAGCGCCAGCAGACCGCCACCGAGCTCCGCCAGATCCTCCCAGCTCACCCGCGGGCGCCCCCTGCCCAGCGACCAGCCCCTCGTCACGGGAGCCCCCAAACCTGATCCGCGGCGAACTCCCTCCCGCGACAGGGAGAGCACGGCGGGAGCCGCAAGCGGACATTTGCAGCGCGCTGGCCCGTCACAGATCCCAGCCCCTGTCGCGCGACATGAAGCGAGGGCTCCCGCCGTGCCCGACCGCCCTCGCGTCACCAGCTCCGACAGGTTCGCGTAACCCTCCACCGTCCGCGCCAGCAGCGTGATATGGCTGGGCCGCCCACCCGGCTCCGCCGACCTCACCGTAACCTCGGCCCCCACGATCGCCTCCAGCCCCGCCTCCCGCGCCGCCCGGCTGAACCGCACTGCACCCCCCAGATCGTCGTGGTCGGTGAGCGCCAGCGCCCGCACCCCAAGCTCCACCGCCTGTCGGACCAGCGCCTCCGGCGTCGAGGCGCCGTCGAGGAGGGAGAAAGCGGAGTGACAGTGGAGCTCGGCGTAACTGGGCATCAGACGTAACCGAACAAAACCCGTAAGACTCGGCGACAAAAAAGCCCACCTGAAGGTGGGGTCCCAGAGCGGAGGGGCCGCTTCGAAGGAGGGGGGAGTGGGTGATCCCTCCGCCCTGGGCTACCGAATATAAACCGAAGACCCCCGGAGCGCAAGGATCCCTTTGCCCTTCTTCCTTTGACATGCAAAGTACTTGACAAACACAACCACCCGCCATAACTTCGCTACCCATGGACAAGCAACCCTCCCAACGGCCCCACTCCCCCGACCCCGACACCGACCGAGCGCTTCAGGATCTCCGATTCATCCGCCACACGATGGAGCGGGCCGGCTCGTTCACCGCCGTGCCCGGCTGGGGCACGGCCGCGATGGGCTTCGTCGCCCTGGTGGCCGCTCCCCTGGCGAGCCGGCAGGCGAGTTCCGAGGGGTGGCTGGTCGTGTGGCTGATCGCCGCCGCGGCAGCCGTGTGCTTGGGACTGGGCACGACGATCGGCAAGGCGCGGACGGCGAAAGCGCCGCTGCTGCGGGGTGCCGGCCGGCGCATGGTCCTGGGGTTCACGCCTCCCGTCGCTGCCGGCGCTGTGCTGACCGCCGTTTTCCATTCAGCCGGCCTTTACGAGGCGCTGCCCGGGACGTGGCTGCTGTTGTATGGCGCCGGCGTGATGACCGGCGGGTCGTTTTCCGTGCGCGCCGTCCCGATCATGGGGTTCTGCTTCATGGCGGTAGGCGTGTTCGCCTTCCTCGCCCCCGCCGCTTGGGGTGATGGGCTGATGGCGGCGGGCTTCGGCGGACTCAACATGGTGTTCGGCGTCATCATCGCCCGGAAGTACGGTGGCTAGAGGAGCGCCCGAGCTCGACCGTCTCATCCACCAGCGGGTCCGCCTCGGAATCATGAGCGCGCTGGCGGTGAACGAGTCGTTGACCTTCAATGATCTGAAGGGTCTCTTGGAGATCACCGACGGGAACCTGAGCGTTCACGCGCGCAAGCTGGAGGAGGCGGGCTACGTGGAGTGCATCAAGTCGTTCACCGGGCGGTTGCCGAGGACGGAGTACCGGCTGACCGAGGCCGGCCGCGCTGCTCTGGAGGACTACCTGGACCGAATGGAAGTTCTGATTAGGACGGCTCGCGGCTCGTAGCGTCCCGTCTCTTAGAAGGAATCTGATGATGAACGGAACGAAGCTCGTACTCCACATACTGGTGACCGGCATCGTGCTCGGCATCCTCGGCGACGTGCTGCTGCGCGCCGGTCCCTGGGCGCTGAACCTGACGCTCTGGACCGTGGCGCTGCTGGCCGCCGTCCTGGGCCTGGCGTTCTACCATCGAGTCGACTGGCCGCGGGGCACGGTCTGGCTCGCCGTTCCCATCGCCCTCTTCGCGCTCGGGTACGTGTGGCACGATTCGGGGGGCCTCAAGTTTCTCGACCTGCTGGCGATCTTGGTCGGCTTCTCGATCTGGAGCCTCAGCTTGGAGGGTTTTCGCAGTTGGGGGATCGTCGATCACCTGCGCGGCATGATCAACTCCGGCTTGGCGGCGATCGCCGGCCTCGCCGTGCTGGAGCGCGGCGACATCAACTGGACGCCGCGCTCGGCCACCCTACGGCACGTTCGCTCCGTCGTCGTCGGCTTGGCCATAGCCTTTCCACTGCTCTTCGTGTTCGGCGGCCTGTTGATGGCTGCGGACGCCGTGTTCGAGAACGTCGTGACCCGCGCCCTCGATTTCGATCTCGCAACCATCTTCTCACACGCCGCGCTGACCGCGTTCTTCGCCTGGATCGTCTGCGGCTTCCTGCTCCTGATCCTCAAAGCCAGAAAGCCCGTGGTAGCCGACCGGCTCCAGGTCGAGCGGCCCGGCCTCGGACTCGTCGAGGTGACGCTGCCGCTCGCCCTGGTAGACCTGCTATTCCTCGCCTTCGTCGTGGTCCAGCTGCGCTATCTGTTCGGTGACGCCTCGCTGGTCGAGGAGACGGTCGGCCTGACGTACGCCGAGTACGCGCGGCGCGGCTTCTTCGAGTTGGTTACCGTCTTCGCCCTCGTACTTCCACTGCTACTGGCCGCCGACTGGGTCGTAGGTGAGGCGGAGCGCCGCACGCGCAACATCGTCAGAGCGCTGGCGGGACTTCAGCTCTTCCTGCTCTTCGTCATCATGATCTCGGCGATTCAGCGGATGGCCCTGTACGTGGACGCTTACGGACTGACTGATGATCGCCTCTACGCGTCCGTCTTCATGGCGTGGCTGGGGATCGTACTCGCCTGGTTCGCGGCGACGGTGCTTCGCGGCCGGCGCGAGCGCTTCACCGTCGGCGCCGTCGCGTCGGGCTTCCTGGCGCTCCTGGTGCTGAACATCATGAACCCCGACGCACTCGTCGCGCGGGTAAACATCGACCGCGCCCGAGCCGGCTACGAGTTCGACGCGCTGTACGCGACTTTCCTGAGCGCCGATGCGGTCCCGCCCCTGGTGGAGGCGCTGCCCGATCTGGAAGAGGAAGATCGCTGCCTGGCGGCGAAGCGTATCTTGGAACGCTGGTCGCCGCCCGAGGAGAGGGACTGGCGGACCTGGAATCACGGCCGTTGGACGGCCTGGCGCGTGGTCGAGGAGGAGATGCCGTCCCTGCGGGGCCTGTGTCCCGAGGACGAGACGCCGGCCGACCTCCCTTCCGGGAGCTGACCCGCCACATGAGTGCCGCGCCTTCACGACGCCCGATCATCGACATGTGGAGTGACCGGGACAACCCCGTCGCGCGCCGAGCGGCGGGCTCGAGGCGGCGGCATCCCGAGCGCCGCCCGCCGCCTATGTCCTGACCGCCCTGTAGCCCGGCTTACCCCTCTCATCCGGCTGGCATCCCACCTGCATACTCAGCCGACCAAACCGTACACGACGAGGGTGGGGTGGGGCCCGGCGACCGGCCAGGGCTTTACGCCCCATCTCGAGCGCACAGCAACAGCTTTGCGATCATGCCCATCTCCCCCAGGCATTGTCTGCGAGCCTGTCTTCTCCTGTCGTTGGCGTTCTGCGCCTGCGGCGAGTCCAACTTCGAGCCCGTAGACGTCCATCCGCTCGCTCCCCCTCGGGTGTACAGGACCTGGTGGACCGAGGTCTCGGCGTGCACCGGTGTCAGCGCGCCGTTCGAGCGCGTGCACTGGTACGAAGCGCGCCACCTGATCAACCGCGACACGGGGCGCGACCACGTCGGGGCCTGGAAGCCTCCCCACAGCATCTACATCCATTCGCACTACCTGCTGTACATGGAGGGGGTGAAGCACGAGATGGTCCACGAGCTGCTGCAGACGAGAGATCACAGCTCCGACGCGTTCCTGAGCTGCGCCGGCGTTTGACGGGGAGGAGGTTGAGGGCCGACTCGCGGAGGTTGCGACCCGGCACTCAAACGTCTGGCCTCAGCTCCCGGAGGCTCGAAAACGACCTCCCGGCTCTGCAAGGCGGCGTTGAGTGTTGGGGAGCCCGTAGCGAGTGGCCCTCCGCCTCCGACCCCTGCCCTGCCTTGCGGGTGCCTCGCCTGCCACTAGCTTCGCGTCTACGGAACACCGGCAGATTCACGCCCACCGGCGCCGCGAGGCGTCGCATCACCGGAGGCGGACACATGGACCTGGGGATCGCAGGTAAGGTCGCCGCCGTGGGCGGTGCCAGCACCGGCCTCGGCAAAGCCATCGCCGGGGCACTGGCCCGCGAGGGCGCGCGAGTCGCGATTTGCGCGCGCGGCGCCGAGCAGCTCGAACGAACCGGCCGCGAACTGCACGAGGCATCGAACCAGCAGATCCTCACCTACCCGGTGGACCTGGCGACGGAGAACGGGCCGCACGACTTCATCGAGGCCACGGTCAAGGAATTCGGCGGTCTCGACATTCTGGTCACGAACGCCGGCGGCCCCCCGGCGACGACCAGCTCGCAGACACCGGCGGAGGCCTGGGTGGCGGCGCTGGAGCTGAGCATGCTCAGCGCCATCCGAATGTCGCAGGCGGCGATCCCCCACATGAAGCGCAACGGCTGGGGCCGCATCGTCTGCATCACTTCGATCTCCGTGAAGTCCCCGCTTCCGGCCATGGTCCTCTCGAATACCGTGCGGCCCGGCGTCGTCGGCTACGCCAAGACGATCTCGCAGGAATTCGCCGCTGACGGCATCACCGTCAACGTGGTCTGCCCCGGCTACATGGCCACCGACCGGGTCACCGAATTGGCGGAGACCCGCGCCGCCCAGTCCGGAAAGACCGTCGAGCAGGTCGTCACCGGCCTGGTCGAGAACATACCCGCCGGCCGTATGGGCGACCCCACGGAACTGGGCGACCTCGTCGCCTTCCTCGCCTCGGAGCGCGCCGCCTACATCACCGGCACGGCCATCCACATCGACGGAGGCTTCTTCCGCGGGCTCATGTAGGACCGGCCAACCTTTCAGCCGTCGTTGCTGTCAAACCGGCCGAGCACGCCTACCCG
>JASFTY010000023.1:0-16968 GCA_050050535.1 Gemmatimonadales bacterium
AGGCGTAGAAGTTGAACGGCAATGCCTTGAAGAAGAACGCGATGCCCTGGGAGGTGGTGGTGATGAACGGGACCGTTCCGACGACGAGCCCGGCGACGTAGATCGGCCAGACGTTGAACGGGATGAGCGTGGCGGCAGGCGAAGCCGTCGAGTCGACTATGTATGAGGTTTCCTCATGCGACACGCGGTACTTGTCGGTTACCGGCCGCACCGTCGTCCCGGTCAGCACGGTGCTGATCGTGCCGCCCTGATGGAAGATGATCCCCATCATCCAGGCGAAGAACTTCGCGGAGCGTGGGCCGACGACGATCAGGCGGCCGGCCCACTCGGCGAACGTCTTTGCGCCGCCCGTCCGCGTCCAGAGCCCGATGAGGCCGCCCAGCGCCCAGAGGTAGACGAGCAGGATGAGCGCGTAGCTCTCGCTCCCGATCGACGGGATGAGATAGTGCTGGACGATGTTGATCTTGCCGCTGATGACGCCGCCCAGCGCGATACCGATGAACAGCGAGCTGACGACCTCGCGGGTGGCAAAGGCGAGGATGATGGCGACGGCCGGGGGGAGGACCGACCAGAACCCGTAGTGTTCGCCGTATTGGGGGAAGCTCCCGGTGAGGGAGAGCGCCCCGATGATCATGAGCCCGACGATCAGTACCGCGATTCGGCGTCTGTTCATGTTCGCTCTCTTGTCGTCTCTAGTCCGCTGCCCGTACCCAGATGCGAACGGGCACGAACCCTTCGACCAGCAGCCGGTACTCGCCGGCGCCGTCGGGTATCTCGAACGCCAGCCTGTAGGTCAACGAAGTGGAGCCGTGCACCTGTGAGGTGGGGATGCTGAAAGGTGCGGGCATCCCCAAGATCAGCGTCTCCCTGCCGAACACTTCGGTAACGGTGCCCGTGAGTCGCCGCAACGTACCGTCGGGCAGCAGCAGGCTCAAGCCGGTCGCCAGGTCGAGCGCGAAGCCACGCGCCGTGCGGTTCCTGACGGCGGAGTCGGCGGGCCGCAGTGTGAGTGTCAGCTCGAGGTAGCGGCCGGTCTCGGGCCTCAAGCCGGTATAGTCGGCTCGGGGCGCGGCGCTGGCGACCTGCAGCTCCCAGCCGTTGGGACCGGGCGCCCACTCGCCGACGAGATAGAACTCGAAGAGGTCGACGCCGCCGAGCTTCAGGTGCCTGTCGAACCAGCGGAGCTGACGGAAGAAGAGGTCACGCAGCTGGCGGGGTGTGCGTGGGTTCTGATCGGCGGCTGGCAGCTCGACGTACTCGACTTCGCGCTCGATGTCGCTGAGCGCGCGGTAAAGCTCTCGCGGTTGGGTGCGTGGGACGAGCGTGTCGAAGTCGTCGGGGGCCTGGATGATGAGAAGCGGCGTGTGGATGTTGGCGGCGTTGGTCGCGGCCGAGCGGTCCAGCGTCGGCCTGGCGTCGGCGACGGCCCGAGCTGGCGACTGGAAGGCGTCGAAGACTGCGACGGCGGCGCCGAAGCGGGTTGTCTGAGTGAGCGTCCAGGTCGCCATCTCGGCGCCGTAGCCGCTGCCGTAGATGGCGAGTCGCCTGGCGTCGGCGATTCCCGACGCGATGAGCGCGTCGACACCGGCGATGATATCGACGACATCGCCGCCGGCGAGGTCGATTCGGCTGGCCGTGGCGAAGTTTTCGCTGTAGCCGGTGCTGCCGCGTGGGTTGGGCAGAAACACGGCGTAGCCCTGTGCGGCGAAGAGCTGCTGGCGGCCACGACCGTCGAGTACGTTGCGGGCCCGGGTGTGCGGGCCGCCGTCAACGTTCACCAGCACCGGGTAGCGCCGGCCTTCCTCGAACTCGGCGGGATAGACGAGCAGCCCCTCGATGTTCAACCCGTCTGGCGCCTGCCAATGGATGACCTGCTGGCGGCCGAGCGTCCAGTCGCGGGTGGTCGTGTTCAGGTCGGTGAGCTGCTCGAAGTCGCCGTCGACGACGCGCCACAGCTCCCCTGCCTCGGTGGCCGACTCGCGGATGGTGTAGATGGTTTCGCCGGCGATTGTGGCGTCCAGGTAGCCGAGGTTGAAGTCGCCGCGTGTGATGGCCTCGACGGCACCGTTCTCGCGCACGGCGAACAGATGAGTGTTCGTTCCCAGCGCGGCGGTGAAGAGCAGCTCGCCGTCGCGTGGCCAGCAGTGCTCGACGACCGAGCGATCGAAGGAGTCGGTGAGGACCCGAGGTGTTCCCCCCGTTGCAGGCACGCTGAGGAGCTCGGTCTGCGAGTGGACGAACCGGGGGTTCTGCAGCGCCTGGAATACGATGGTGGTGCCGTCGGGCGACCAGAGGGGCGCGACCTCCGGGCCGGGGCGAGTGGTGAGTCGGCGCGTGTCTCGCGCTTCGGTCTCGAGGATGCGGAGGTCGTAGTTCAGATAATCGTCGGCGCTGCCGCTGCCGTTCGTGCTGTAGACGATCGCCCGGCCGTCGGGGCTCACTGCGAGCTCCCGGATACCCGGGTCGCCCCCCCAGATCAACTCGGCCGTGCCGCCGGGCACCAGGACCTTCCAGATCTCACGCGCGCCGGTCTCGGTATTGGCGGTGAGGGCGTAGATCGAGCCGTCCGGCGACCAGCCGTAGTCGAGCACGCCGCTCGGGAGACTGCTCAATTGCAGGGCCGGCTCGCCGGTGAAGTACGGCAGCAGCCAGACCTGCGGTGTCCCCTCCGCCGCGGGGCCGCGGGTGACGAAGGCGAGCCAGTCGCCGTCGTGGGACCAGCGCGGCGCCTCGACGTCGCTGAAGCCCGGGGCCGCCGGGCGCGCCCCGGTGGCGGGTCGCCAGACGTAGAGTTCGGTCCGGTACTCGTCCTCGTTCAGGTCGGCACTGGCCACGGTGAACGCCACCGAGCCGCCCTGCGGCGAAACCTGCACGGCGCTCAGCCGCCTCAGCCCCAGGTACTCCTCGATGGTCAAGGGAGTCTGGGGCGTCTGAGTGGCGAGGGTAGAGATCAGAAACAGAAGCAAGGAGAGAAGCATCGTCCGTTCGCGTCACCTCTCAGGTCGAGATAATGCGGTGGGAACGGCCCTGACCGTCTCTTCCTGACGGCGTTCGGTCGATTTGTCCAGGAGGTCGCCGGCCAGGGCCAGCCAGGCCGCGGCGACCAGGGCCCAGAGCGTGAACGCCGCCACCCCGGTGAGTATCGCGTTCCGCCAGGTGAAGAAGCCGCTCAGCCCTCGGACCCCGCGATCGGTCTCCACGCTGTGACCCTCGCCGTGCCCCTCCGACTCGACCTGCAGGGTGGGATCGGAGCGGCCCACGCTGGGGATCCCCCGCTGCACGTACGCCGTGATCACCACGATGGGGAGACCGGCGAACAGAAGGACTATGGCGGCCACGGTGAACGAATGGGGGAGCTGGGATTTGCGCTCGACCAGGGCGAGGACAACCTCGTAGGCGATGCGGGCGAACACCAGATAGGCGAGCACTGCCTGCCAGACGAATCGCCGGTGTACTTGGCGGAGCAGCTGTTCGAGACCTTCCAGGAGCGGCCTCCGGGATGCGCGTACGTTCAACCTGTCTGCGGCCTGACGGCGGCCGGGAATGCAACAAGATGCGACGACGAGGCCGAAGGATCAACGCGTCCGAGCCTGTGTTAGGGTGCCAGCGAGCCGTCATAGCTCAAGAGGAACTCGAAGAACCTGGATACCTCGATCATGTCCTTCCCGACGAACCGAATGCTGTGGGAGTCGGTGCGCTCGACTATGGGCAAGAAGGCGAGGACTTCCGACGGCCTGTAGTTCTTGAACGTGACGTCGAACGTGATGGGTCGCTCGATGATGTATGGTTGGAAGTCGTCGATGCGCTCGACCGCCGTGCGTGCTTTCTCGCGAATGAGATCGTAAGCAGCCGCGGGTGTGAGAGTCCTGGCCGAATGGTAGCTGATCGCCCACTTGACCACGGCGGTCTCAATGTCGCCGAGCAGTGTGCGGGCCTCTTCGGCGATGGCATCGTCGCCCGAGATCATGATGACCGGGACGCCGAAGTGGCCGGCGATGGCGGCGTTGATGGCGGCCTCGGGGACGGCGACGCCATTCAGGTATACGCCGGCCAGCTGCCCGCTCGACATCGTGTGGGCACGGACACCCCTCGGATTGTTGGTGCCCGAGTGGTAGCCGATGAAGATCACCGCGTCGAACGTCTCGTCGATCCCCTCCATCATCATGAGCGGTCGGGGCCACGCTCTTATGAGTGTGACGTCGTCCGGCAGCCTGTCGAGCAGGAGGTTCTCGCCGTTGCCGTGGGAGTCGCTGATCACGAACTCGGTGGCGCCGGCGGCGCGGGCGCCCTCGATGGCGGCGAGTACCTCGTTGGTTACCCACTCCCGGGCGCTCGCATACTCGAATCCCGAAGGGCCGAGGTGGTCGCCCGTTACCACGCCGACGACTCCCTCGAGGTCGACGGAGATGTAGAGCTTGTAACCAGACTGGGCGCCGAGCGGGCTGCTCGAGAGCGCCAACGACAAAACGGTGAGTAGTGGGACTGTGGCTCTCATCGTCTCCCTCAACCGGTTGTTGTGGCCGTGCGGATGTCGGCCGAGCGCCGCAGGAATGGTAGCGAGGGTGAGGCGCGGCGGCCAGGCGGCCCCGCAGCCCCGGTCGGCGATCGATCGCTGATACCGGATTGTTACAAATCGGTTACACGCCCTTGCGGGAAGGGCGCTAGCTTGTACGGGTTACAGGGCAACCATTGGCAGGGCAGGCACGATGACGAGGCATTGCGTGGCAGCGCCATCGACTCGACTCCCAGTGGTCTTCCTGCTTCTGGCCTGGCAGGCCGGTTGCGGAGGCGGGGGCTCGGAGGCCGAAGTCGCGGGTCGAGTGCACATAGACGGCTCGAGCACGGTCTATCCGATCACCGAGGCGATCGTGGAGGAGTTCCAGGCCGCATATCCGAGCGTTCGGGTCGCGGTGGGTGTGTCGGGCACGGGCGGCGGCTTCAAGAAATTCTGCATCGGCGAGGCGGAGATCGCCGACGCCTCGCGAGGGATCAAGGCGAGTGAATTGGAGCGCTGCCGTGCGAACGGTGTCGAGCCGCTCGAGTTTCCTATCGCGCTGGACGGTCTCTCGGTGATGGTGAATCCGGCAAACTACTGGGCGGACTGCCTGACGGTAGAGGAGCTGCGGCGGATCTGGGAGCCGGGAAGCACGATCGGCTCGTGGAGCGAGGTACGTGACGGCTGGCCCGATGAGAAGCTGGTGCTGTACGGGCCAGGGATCGACTCGGGTTCATTCGACTATTTCACGGAGACCATCGTCGGCCAGGAGGACGCGAGTCGCGCCGACTACATGGCGAGCGAGGACGACAACGTCCTGGTGCACGGTGTTTCGGGCGACCGCGGTGCGCTGGGTTACTTCGGTCATGCGTACTACGTGGAGCACATGGATGCGCTGAAGCTGCTGGCGATCGACGACGGCGATGGCTGCGTGCTCCCCGATTCGGAGTCCGTCCGCACCGGCGCTTATAGACCACTGACGCGGCCGCTCTTCGTCTATGTCGATCGGCCGGCGCTCGAGCGAGCGGAAGTCGTCAGGTTCATGCGCTACTACTTCGCCAACGTCGGTCGGCTGACCTCCGAGGTCGGCTACGTGCCGTTACCTGCAGAGCAGTACGAGGCGGCGCTGAATGCGATTGAATGAGGCGGACGTGTCAGACGGATTGACAGCGACAGCGGCAGCGAGCCCGGGTCATTCCGGCGGCCGGCACCGGCTCGCCATGTCGCGGGCGCGCGCCTGGCGTGAGCGTGCTATCCGGAGCGTGCTGTTCGCCTGCGGTGCCGTCTCGATCCTGACCACGGTCGGGATCGTGACGGTCCTCATCTGGGAGTCGATAGGATTCTTCGCCGAGGTGTCGCCGTGGGAGTTTCTCACGGGGACGACCTGGACGCCGCAGTTCATTCCTCGGCACTTCGGTGTTCTGCCGCTGGTCGCCGGATCGGCGCTGGTGGCGGTGGGTGCCTCGCTGGTGGCGCTGCCGATTGGGCTGGCGAGCGCGATCTACCTGGCAGAGTACGCGCCGGAGCGGGCACGCAAGATCTTGAAGCCGGTGCTCGAGGTTCTGGCGGGTATCCCGACCGTGGTGTACGGGTACTTCGCTCTGACATTCATCACGCCGATCATCCGTGAGATCGTCCCGCAGACGGGTGTATTCAATGCGGCGAGCGCGTCGATCGTCGTAGGGATCATGATCATCCCGATGGTAGCATCGCTGTCTGAGGATGCGCTGTATGCGGTGCCTCGTCATCTGCGCGAGGCGTCTTACGGTCTCGGTGCGACGAAATTCGAGACGGTGACGCGTGTGGTGGTGCCGGCGGCGCTATCGGGTATCGTCGCATCGTTCATCCTGGCGATCTCGCGGGCGATCGGTGAAACGATGGCGGTGACGCTGGCGGCGGGCGCGACGCCCAAGATGACGCTCAACCCGTTCGAGAGCATTCAGACGATGACGGCCTACATCGTCCAGGTCAGCCTGGGCGATACACCGTTCGGGACGATCGAGTACAGGACGATCTTTGCCGTAGGTCTTCTGCTGTTCACCATCACGCTGGCGATGAACATTTTGAGCCGGATTGTTCTGCGTCGCTACCGGGAGGTGTACGAATGAGCGGGGCGATCGACGGGAGGTCGGTCGGAGTGCGGTTCGACGCTCGGCCGGGCCGCAGGAAGGTCAAAGGCGAGATCTTCCTTTGGGTCTGCTTCGCGGCTACGGCAGTGGCGGTGGTCCTGCTGGCGATTCTGCTCATCGATATCATGCGCCAGGGGATGGGGCGCCTCTCGGCGGACTTCCTGACCAACTTCCCGTCGCGGTTCCCGGAACGGGCCGGCATCAAGTCGGCGCTGTTCGGCACGATCTGGGTGGTCGCCTTCACCGGTCTGTTCTCGTTCCCGCTCGGTGTGGGCACGGCGATCTACCTCGAGGAATACGCGCCGAGGAATTGGCTGACGAACGTAATCCAGACGAACATCGCCAACCTGGCGGGCGTGCCGTCGATTGTCTACGGGGTTTTGGGCCTGGCGGTGTTCGTCCGCGCGATGTCGCTGGGGCGCAGCGTGGTGGCGGGAGCGGCGACGCTGGCGCTGCTGATCCTGCCGATCGTGATCATCTCGTCGCAGGAGGCGATCAAAGCTGTGCCGACGTCGATCCGCGAGGCGGGTCTCGGTGTAGGTGCGACCAAGTGGCAGACGCTGCAGGGGCTCGTGCTCCCGATCGCGTTCCCGGGCATCCTCACCGGGATGATCTTGGCGCTGTCACGTGCCATCGGTGAGACGGCACCGCTGATCATGATCGGGGCGCTGACGTTCATCGCCTTCACTCCGAACACACCGCTCGACGAGTTCACCGTGCTGCCGATTCAGATCTTCAACTGGGCGGCGCGGCCGCAGGCGGGGTTCCACGAGCTGGCCGCCGCCGGGATCATCGTGCTGTTGGTCGCGCTCCTCTCGATGAACGCGCTGGCGATCATCCTGAGGAACCGATTGCGTAAAGAGGTATGAACGGGACAGGGTCACAGAGGTAGAGATGTCCAATCCGGATGGCGTTGAGGTGCAGAAGGGTCTGGGCCTGAGGGTTGAGAGCCGCAGGTCGGCGCCGGCGCTCATGTCCGAGCATGCCGACTACGGGCTGGCGGGGGATCCTGGCAACATCATGGTGCACGAGGACCCCGTGCTGGAGACGCGCGACCTGAGCATCTACTACGGTTCGGCGAAGACGATCCACAACTTATCGATGACGATCCCGCGCGAGCGGATCACGGCGCTGATCGGGCCGTCGGGCAGCGGCAAGAGCACGTTGATACGGGCGTTCAACCGGATGAACGACGTCATCCCCATCGCCTGGTGCGAGGGTAGCGTGCTGTTCAACGGTGAGGAGGTGTACGCGCCGGTGGTGGACCCGGTGGAAGTGCGCCGCCGGATCGGTATGGTATTTCAGAAGCCCAACCCGTTCCCGAAGTCGATATTCGACAACGTGGCGTTCGGACTTCGCATCAACCGTTATAGGGGTGATCTCGCCGGCCGTGTCGAGCAGGCTCTGCGCGTTGCCGCTTTGTGGGATGAGGTGAAGGACCGGCTGAAGGACAACGCCTTCGGCTTGTCGGGTGGCCAGCAGCAGCGACTCTGCATCGCGCGCGCGCTGGCGGTGGAGCCGGATGTCATTCTGATGGACGAGCCGGCCAGCGCTCTGGACCCGATAGCGACGGGCCGGATCGAGGAGTTGATGCAGGAACTGAAAAGGCACTACACGATAGTGATCGTGACCCACAACATGCAGCAGGCTGCCCGTGTGGCGGACTACACGGCGTTTATGAATCTGGGTCGACTGATCGAGTACGGCGACACGCAGAAGATATTCACGAGCCCTGACGATGAACGTACCGAGGCGTACATAACGGGCCGGTTCGGCTAGTGCCGTGCCGGCCGAGCCTGGCACGATCGGTGAGCGATTCGAGGATATGAGGCGAAAGACGCCGCAACGGTACCAGCAGGTGGGGAACAATGCCACGCACACACTTTGAGCAGCAACTCGACAAACTGACCGGGCGCCTGGTGGCGATGTCGCGCTTGATCGAGGGGATGATCGAGAGCGCGATGGCCGCCGTACGCGAGCGTGATGCTGCCAAGGCCGAGGCCATTGTACTTGCGGATCGAGAGATCGACGCCGTCGAGGTCGAGATTGAGGAAGCGTGCGTCGAGCTGCTGGCTCTACAGCAACCGATGGCAGGTGATCTGCGGCGTCTCGTCGCGATCCTCAAGATCAACAACGATCTGGAACGGATCGGCGATCATGCGGTCAACATCGCCGAGGCCGCGCAACGGATGATCGGGCGGAACGGCGATTGGTCCTTGCCGATCGAACTGTCGGAAGCGGGATCTATCGCGGAAGAGATGTTGCGCGACGTGCTGGACGCGTTCGTACAGCATGACGCGGACAAGGCGCGCAGCGTACTGCAGCGCGACGACCGCGTGGACCAGCTTCGCGAGTCGCACTTGAGATCGATGATCACCTTGATGATGGAGTCGCCGCAGCGGATTGGAGTGGCGTTGTCACTGATCTTCATCGGTGCTAACATCGAGCGAGTTGCTGACCTGGCCACTAACATCGGCGAGGATGTTGTCTACCTGGTGGAGGGGAAAACGATCCGCCACGGGGCTGAGGCCGAAGAGTAGAATCCGGACGCTGGTAGCGGTGTGTCACAGCCGGCGGCGCTGGTCGGGCGGCCGGCTGTCTCGCTACGGAGGGTAGAGCGATGGACCTGACATGGAGTGAAATTCGCGCGGTGGTGATCCCGGCGGCGATCGCGCTGCTGGGACTCGTGGTGGGACTGATCGTGCGTAGGACGGTGGTCGCCCGGCTGGGCAAGGTAGCCGAGGGAACGCGGTCGGTGACCGACGATATCGTGCTCTCCGCCGTACGCGGGCCGGTCGTGCTATGGTTCTTGATCGGGGGTCTCTACGCGGCGATCCAGATCACGACGCTGCCGCAGCGGGTTGCGGTGCTCATCCAGCAACTACTGCTGATACTGGTGATCTTCTCGATCACCTGGGCGATTGCACGTGTCGTAGCGGCGCTGGTCGAGAATGGGGCGAGGCGGGCCCCCGAAACGCTGCCCGGCGCGACGCTGGTCACCAACCTGGCACGTGTCACCGTGCTGGCCATCGGTATCCTGGTCATTCTGCAAACGCTGGGGATCTCGATCGCACCGATCATCACCGCCCTCGGTATCGGGGGTCTGGCGGTGGCGCTGGCGCTTCAGGACACGCTGGCGAACCTGTTTGCCGGCGTGCACATCCTGGCGTCCCGTCAGTTGCGGCCCGGCGACTACGTGAAACTGGATTCGGGCGAGGAAGGCTACGTGGTCGATGTGACCTGGAGGCAGACGACGATTCGGCAACTACCCAACAACATAATCATCGTGCCGAACAAGCAGATCGCCAGTTCGATCACGACGAACTACCACCTGCCCGATCAGCAGCTCTCCTTCTTGGTGCCGGTTGGAGTACACTACGGCAGCGATCTGGGGCACGTGGAGCGAGTGACGATCGAGGTCGCCAGGGAAACGCTGCAGACGGTGGAGGGTGGGGTCCCGGACTGGGAGCCCTTCATTCGCTACTCGGCGTTCGGCGACTCGAGCATAAACTTCAATGTGATTCTGAGGGGACAGGAGTATGTGTGTCAGTACCTCCTTCGGCACGAATTCATCAAGCGGCTGCATAGGCGCTTCGATCAAGAAGGGATCGTCATCCCGTTCCCGATCAGGACGGTTGTGTTGGAGGGTCAGCAGGAGGTTGCCTAGTTCCGTGGTTGGTAGACGGTAGGCGGTGGGCGGTAGATAGTACTCGTCTGTGGCCAGTTCGCCGTTACCGTCTACCGCTAACCGTCCACCGTCCACTAGAAGGTCAGTCCCGTCCCCGTCACCTCGGTCGTTAGCTGCTCCATCATTTCCACACCATAGGCCGTGCCGAGGTCGATCGACCGCGGTGCGTGCCATTCGATAGGGTTGCCGGCCGTCTCGATGTTGAGGGTACCGAGGCCGAGGCGGCGCTGGAACGGCGTCTGTCTCAGGTGCAGCGCCTGGATCTTTCTTATCGGTACGATATAGGTGCGCCGGTTCCACAGCCCTTCACGCACGAGCACGTAGGAGCCGGCACGTGCATGGCCGAGGTGCCGGTAGTGTGCGTGTGCCAGGAACCAGGCCGGCAGGAGGGCGAAGAGCAAGAACCAGGCATCGGGCGTTGTCAGAACGGCCAGGGTCACGGTCGCAGCGATGACGACGAAGGCGCGGCGAAAGAACAGGCGTCGCCGCGCGCGTGGGTGTGAAGGGCGCCAGTCGACGCCGTTCCACTCGAATTCCGGGTACACGGTCTGCAGGTAGTCGTTGAGCTTGCCGGCGCGGATGATCGGCGACAGCGTTTCCATCCGCTCATCTGCCTTGAGGCCCGGGCCGTAGCCGGCGGTCTGCACGCGCAGCGAGGCGAGATTCAACCAGCGTCGGAGGATCGGCTCCTCGATCTGCACGTTCTGGACGCGGCTGCGACGGAAGCCCTTCTCGCGCCGGGTGAGGAGGCCGTAGCCGACCTGGAGCTCGTTGCCATGCTGCCTGAGTGTGAAATCGAAGTAGCGCACTACACTGGCCAAGATCGAGACCGCCCAACCGGCGACGCCGAAGATGATACCGAGGACGAAGAGGCCGGTCAGGAACGCCTGCATGTCGCTTTGCGCGGTCTGGATGAGGCCCTCGACCGCTTGGCCGGATTCCAGGTACTGTGGCGGGATGAAGCGGGCGAGTATCCGGTCGGTGGGCATGAAGTCGAACAGGTAGTCGCCACCGAACAGGAGGCCGACCAGGAAGCCGGCGCGGTTGGACGTCGCGCCGGCGATCACCAGTTGGAGCGGCGTCACGTGATGGACGGTGGACGCGGCGGCCGGGGTCGCGCGGACCGGCTCCTCCGGGGCGGTGGGAGCCACGCCGGACGTGGCGGCGGCGGCGGTCTGAGGAACGTCGTGCACGAGGCCGACGAGCCGTGCCCGCAGGCGCACTCCCTCGTCGCGGCTCACGACATGCAGCATCGCCTCGGTCGCCTGGCCGCCCGCGGTCTCAATCCTGGCGGTGGTGACCTTGAAGAGCTGCTGGACGAGTCCTGCGCGGAGGTCGACGTTCTGGATTCGCGAGCGAGGTATGACGCGCCTGCGGCGGAAGAGGACGCCGTGTTTGATGATCAGGCTGTCATCGGTGACCCGATATCGGAAGCGCAAGTAGGCGATGGTGATCCAGGCGGCGATGGCAACGGTGAAGATGAAGATCACGACGACTGTCGCGCCTATGCCGGATTGCGAGGCGATCACCCCGGCGATGATCGCGTAAAGCAGCTGGACGGCGCGGAGCACTGGAGTCAGCGGGTGAAGGCGCTGCCAGCCGTCTGCGTTCTCAGGCGCGGTCATCGATCTCCTCGAGTCGGGCGAGCTCCTCGCGCAGGCGTTCGGCGTCATCGGCAGCGAGTCCGGGGATCTCGACATCGGCGCCGCGCGTGCCGGCCGTATAGATGACGAGCGAGCTGAGTCGTAGCCATCGCTGCAGCGGTGAGGTGCGGGTGTCCACGTGCTGGATGCGCACCCGTGGTATCAGGGAGCGCGAGCGCCAGAGGACGCCCTTTTCGATTAGAACGCGATCGGCCTCGACCTGCCATCGCCAGAAGCGGTAGCGGAGGCCCGGCCATAGTAGGGCGAAGCCCAGGGTGCAGAGCGCGGTGAGGCCTGTGATGACGCCCGGGGCGAGGAGCCGGACGCCCTCAGGGGCGAGGACCACAGCTTCGACGAGTCCGGCCATCGCGGTCGCCGGCAAGGCCAGGATCAAGCCGCTGAGCCGCCAGACGACTGTTACGCGCGGGTCGAGTGGATTCAATCGTTCCTCCGGGTCACAGCCAGCGCTCACAACCTGGTCGACTTACAAGATGCATCGATCCGTGCGCCGTCGCGATGGCTGCCCGGGCTGCGGCCGCTCGATCCCGGGAGGGAGTCACCCTGGCACGTCGTTGCGAGCCCCGGTATCGTGGTCGCTGAGTTGCTTGGCGAAGACGACATCGAATGTGTCGTGTGGGGCATTTGGGATGACTGGACCGCTTGCGTGATAATGGAGGATCAGATGAAGGTCGACGTGATCGTCATCGGAACCGGCCAGGCGGGTGTTCCGCTCGCTGCACGGCTAGCGGAGTCGGGTAAGGAGGTGATCATCGTAGAGGCCGGCCTGGTGGGCGGCACGTGTGTGAATGTCGGTTGCACGCCGACGAAGACGATGGTTGCCAGTGCGCGGGCCGCGCATGTGGCGCGCGGTGCAGCGCGGCTCGGCGTGGGGGTAGGCGCGGTGAAAGTCGACCTGCGTGCGATCGTCGATCGCAAGGACGACATCGTGCGGCGCTGGCGCGAGGGCGTGGGCAGGCGATTGGAAAGTGCCGGCGAGCGACTGAAGCTGATCGAGGGCCGGGCGCGGTTCAGCGGTGCGCGAGAGATACAGGCAAACGGCCGGCGATACAGCGCCGATACGGTGATCGTGAACGTGGGCGCCCGGCCCCGCGTGCCGCCGGTCAGGGGTCTGGACGAGATCGATTGGCTGGATAGCTCGGGCGTCATGGAACTTCGTGAGGTGCCAGACCATCTGGTGATCGTGGGCGGCGGCTACGTCGCCTGCGAGTTCGGGCAGATGTTCCGGCGCTTCGGCTCGGGAGTGACGATCATGCAGCGGACCGGCAACCTGCTGCCCCGCGAGGACGTCGAGGTCTCTGATGCCATAGAGCAGGTCTTCCGCAGCGAGGGTATAGAGGTTGTTACGGGGGCGGAGGTGGTGGAGGTCGCCGAGAGCGAGGGAGAGCTGGTCGTGCGCTGCGGTGGCGGTCAGGAGGCGCGGGGCTCACATCTGTTGCTGGCGGTGGGGCGCGTGCCGAACACTGGTGACCTGGGTTGCGATGTCGGGGGGATCGAGCTGGACGGCGGCGGCTTCATTCAGGTTGACGACTCGTATGGCACGAGCGCCGAGGGTGTCTACGCGGTGGGCGACTGTAACGGTGGCCCGCAGTTTACGCACAACTCGTGGGACGACCACCGCATCCTCTACGACATCCTGATGGGCCGACGTGAGGGCGGACGCAGCGGGCGCATCACGCCGAGCACCGTGTTCACCGATCCACAGGTCGCGCGCGCTGGCCTGTCGGAGCGTGAGGCGCAGGCTCGGGGGGTTGAGTACGAGGTGGCGACGATGCCGTTCGGCGACATCGCCCGGGCGATCGAGCTGGATGAGACGGCTGGTGTGATGAAGGTGCTGATCGATCCGGAGACGGAGCGGGTGCTGGGCGCCAGCGTCGTCGGCTACGAGGCCGGTGAGCTGATTCACAGCTTTCTGATGCTGATGATGGCGGGGGCGCCGGCCCGGGCCATGGTGGATGCGCAGATGGTGCACCCGGCCCTGGCCGAGGGTCTGCAGGCTCTGGTGATGAAGCTGGATCGCTACCGGCTGAAATGAGATGCGGCCGGCGGCCCAGGCGGCCGCCGGCGGGAGATCATAGGGATTGCGGGCAGGACACGGCCGGGCGGCGTCAGATCTTACGCTCCAGCCATTCCAGCACTTTGACGACCACCCGCAGGATGGGTCTCAGTAGCCTCAGCATAGTAGTCCCCCTTGCTTCATACACCTACGCAGTTACGGGGCCTGCGGTTTCGGACTGCGCCACGAACGCGGCGGGGTCGGGCTCCGGGTCTTAGCGGCGGCCATCGCGAGGTGGCCAGGCAGGCAGGTCGGCGCCCGAGCTCAGGAGCTCGGCGAGCAGCTGGTAGTCGTGCTCATCCACGCGCATCGGGACGATGGCGATCAGGTTCTGCCGGTAGGCGTGGACGTCCGTTGCCAGGGGAGCGGCTACTTCCCGATCCTGGAAGCTCAGGCTCCAGATCTCGCGATCGGGGTCGGCCGCCGCGTCTTCGCTGCGGTGGAGCTCGATGCGCCAGGGGCGGGGCGCGCGGCGGACGAACACGACTCCTTCTATCTGATCGATCGGGACGCGAGGTGCGCTGACGGCCAGGTACTGACCGGGCTCGAGGTCGCGCACGAGCGGGCTGCATGCCAACTCGACGACCCAGCGCGCCAGGGCGTCGAGGGTCTCGGGTTGGTCGGCGCTGTAGCCGGACACCGCGATCGCGGGGACGCCGAAGAAGGCGGCGATCTGAGCGGCACCGACCGTACCCGATAGATTCCAGTCGTCGCTCAAGTTCGGGCCGTCGTTGACGCCGGAGACCACGAGGTCGGGCGGGTCGTCGGCCAGCCAGCCGCGGAGAGCGAAGACCACCGCGTCGGCGGGGTAGCCGTCGACGCCGTAAGCCCGGACGCCGTCGTACAGCGAGCGGGTTTCGACCTCGAGCTGGCGCCGGGCGATCGCCGAGATGTAGTTGGTGCTGGCGCTGCGATTCTGCAGCGGTGCGACCACGTGGGTCTCGGCGACCGAGGCGAAGGCGCGAGCCAGGGCGAGCAACCCCTCGGCCTCGATGCCGTCGTCGTTCGTCAACAGGACCTTGCGGGGCCAGTCTTCTGTCTGGGCGTTCAGTAGTGATGCTCCCTCGAGCGTCAGTGTCACAAACAGGATCAGGGCTGCGATGCGGCTCATGCCATCAGCCTTTCCAGCAGACGCGCCAGGCGCCGGCTACCAGCCGGGCCTGCCGACGGGTCGGCCGCCAAAAATGTAAGGGCGGCTCACGATAGGCAATCCCGTGACTTGCCGCCGGCGCGGAATGGCGCTACAAACGGCCCCATGAGCCGTGCCACGCCGAATGCGCTGGGTCTGATCGGGGACACACCGCTTCTCGCCTTGGAGCGGACCCATGGGGGGCTGGGCACGATCCTGGCCAAGGCGGAGTTTCTGCAGCCCGGTGGGAGCGTCAAAGACCGGGCCGCCCTACGTATCATCGAGGATGCCCGCGAGTCTGGTCGATTAGCGCCGGGTCAGCCGGTGGTGGAGATGACGAGCGGGAACATGGGCGCCGGCCTCGCCGTGGTCTGCAACGTCCTAGGCCATCCTCTCATCGTCACGATGTCGGAAGGGAATAGTCCGGCCCGGGCTCGTATGCTGGAGGCGCTGGGCGCCGAGGTCGTCCTCGTCGCCCAGGTGGACGGCACGCCGGGCTGCGTGAGCGGTAGCGACATACGCGCGGCGAGCGAGCGGGCGGTCGAGATTGCTAGGGAGAGGCAGGCCTACTACGTCGATCAGTTCAACAACCCCGCCTGCGTCCGCGCTCACGAGCTGGGGACGGGACCCGAGATTTGGGCGGCGGCTGGTGGTCGGTTGGATGCGTTCGTCGCCGCGGTGGGCAGCGGCGGCACTTTCATCGGCGTCAGCCGCTATCTGAAAGGGAAACGCCCTGCGGTCCACTGTGCCGTGGTGGAGCCGCTGGGGGCGGAAGTGTTGGCGGGCAAGGAGGTGACCAAGCCCACGCATCTATTGCAGGGCACGGGCTACGGGCTCGTTCCCCAGCAGTGGGATCCCAGGCTCGTCGATTCTTCGCTCGCCGTCTCTGATGAGGAAGCGACTCGGTTCCGTCGCGCGCTCGCCGCTGATGAGGGGCTGTACGTCGGCTTCTCGAGCGCGGCCAACGTGTGTGCGGCGATGAAGCTGATCGAGAGTGGACGGCTGGGCCCAGCTCCTACCGTGGTGACGATTCTCTGTGATACGGGGCTGAAGTACTGAGACCGGTATGCGGTGTGCGGTGTGCAGTGTGCACTGCCGCCAATGGAGCGTCGAGCCTCGATCTTAACCGCATACTGCATACTGCATACTGACCGCCGGCCCTGTCACCGAGACTCGAGGAACTCGATCGGCGCACCGTCGTGCAGGATGAAGGCGACGCGCACACCGGTGGACGGCGAGTTCGGCGCGATGAGTATCTCGTGGCCGGCGATGGCCGCCCTGAGGTCGTCGACCTCGAAGGCGACGTGGGGAACGGTCTTCACGATATCCGGCAGCGGGCTGTCGGGCTCGAACCTCATCCACTCGACACCGAACGGGCTCGTCTCGAACCCCGAGACGTACACCTTGTACTCCTCGAGGTATTTTTCGTCCGGTCTCTCTACATCGGTGGGGATGCCTATATGGTGATACTTCATATTCATCGTCGGCCTACTCTCTGCGTTGACGCACGATGTTTCTCGACGGGAAGATCCTCGACATCATACAGCCGAGAGCCAACTACCGATTCTCGGTTCTTCCTCGACTGTCGACTGCGGACGTCCGGCGTTCAGCGCGGAACGTCCTGGGTCGAACGTCGGACGTCGAGCGCCGAGAAGGGAGCCGGAACTCGATTGTCGGTTGTCCGCTGTCGAATGTGGCGTTACTTTGTCAACCCCTAACCAGAGCTCCGAACCCAACTGTGGCGATCGTGCAAGGTCGTCTGTGCGACGCCTCTACTTTGGTGCATCCGGGCTTTCCAGAGCTCGGGTGA
>JASFTY010000024.1:0-16694 GCA_050050535.1 Gemmatimonadales bacterium
CAACGCCAACGCCGGCCACAGGGAGCGGATCGGCCGGCTCCTACAGATGCACGCCAACCGGCGCGAGGAGCGAGACGAGGTCTTCGCCGGCGACATCTGCGCGGCGATCGGTCTGAAGCGTACGAAGACCGGCGAAACGATCTGCGATGAGGCTCAGCCGATCGTCCTCGAGGCGATGAAGTTCCTCGAGCCGGTGATCTCGGTGGCGATCGAGCCGAAGACCAAGGTCGATGAGGACAAGCTGGCCAAGGCGCTGGCGAAGCTGGCGGAAGAGGATCCTACCTTCAGAGTGCACACCGACCCGGAGACCGGACAGACGATCATCTCGGGCATGGGCGAGCTGCACCTGGAGATCATCGTCGACCGGCTGAAGCGTGAGTTCAAGGTCGATGCCAATGTCGGCCGGCCGCAGGTGGCCTTCCGCGAGACCGCCCGCAAGGCGGTCGATAAGGTGGAGGGCAAATACATCCGCCAGACCGGAGGGCGTGGGCAATACGGCCACGTCGTAATCAACCTCGAGCCGGCGGCGCCGGGCCAGGGCCTGATATTCGAGGATCGGATCGTAGGTGGAGCCATCCCCAGGGAGTACATCGGATCCGTCGAGCAGGGCGTTCGTGAAGCGATGGATGCCGGCGTGCTCGCCGGCTACCCGATGGTCGATCTCAAGGTGACCCTGGTCAACGGGTCCTACCACGAAGTTGACTCGTCCGAGATGTCATTCAAGATCGCCGGCTCCATGGCGCTGCGCGAAGCGGTCCGCCGGGGCGATCCCGTGCTGCTCGAGCCGATCATGGACGTCGAGGTCGTCACACCCGAGGAGTACCTGGGCACCGTGGTCGGCGAGCTCAACAGCCGACGGGGCAAGGTCGGTGGCATCACCCAGCGCCGCGAGGCGCGCGTCGTGGGCGCGAGCGTCCCGCTGGCTGAGATGTTTGGCTATTCCACGACCCTGCGCTCACTGAGCCAGGGCCGTGCCGTTTACACCATGCAGTTCTCTCACTACGAGCAAGTTCCGAAGAACAAGGCGCACGAGATCCTGAATCGCGGCACCGCGGCGGTCGCGGTGGGGTCCTAGCGACTCTCGGCGGCTAACGAGGAGCGAGGAGAGCATGGCGAAGGCAAAGTTTGAGCGGACGAAGCCGCACGTGAACGTGGGGACGATCGGCCACGTGGACCATGGCAAGACGACGTTGGTGGCGGCGATCACGGAGGTGCAGTCGAAGCGTGGGCTGGCGGAGTACGTGCCGTTCGACCAGATCGACAAGGCGCCGGAGGAGCGGGAGCGGGGGATAACGATAGCGACGGCGCACCTGGAGTACGAGACGGAGAAGCGGCACTACGCGCACGTGGACTGTCCGGGTCACGCGGACTACGTGAAGAACATGATCACGGGTGCGGCGCAGATGGACGGTGCGATACTGGTGGTGAGTGCGGCGGATGGGCCGATGCCGCAGACGCGGGAGCACGTGTTGTTGGCGCGGCAGGTGAACGTTCCGTGCATCGTGGTCTATCTGAACAAGGTGGACATGGTGGACGATCCGGAGCTTCTGGAGTTGGTGGAGCTGGAGGTTCGGGATTTGTTGAACGAGTATGAGTTTCCGGGCGACGATGTGCCGGTGATCAAGGGGAGCGCGCTGAAGGCGTTGGACAGCGGCGAGCCTGAGGTGGAGGAGACGGAGAGCATCGACGAGCTGTTGGAGGCGTTGGACTCGTACATACCGCAGCCGGAGCGGGATGTGGAGAAGCCGTTCCTGATGCCGGTGGAGGATGTGTTCTCGATTACGGGTCGTGGGACGGTGGCGACGGGGCGGATCGAGCGAGGGAAGGTGCGGATCGGCGAGGAGGTGGAGATCGTCGGCTTGGGAGCGCACAAGAAGACGGTGGTGACGGGTGTGGAGATGTTCCGCAAGACGTTGGACGAGGGTGTGGCGGGTGACAATGCTGGGGTGTTGTTGCGGGGTACGGAGAAGGATGAGATCGAGCGGGGGATGGTGTTGGCGAAGCCGGACTCGATCACGCCGCACACGAAGTTTGAGGGTGAGGTTTACGTCCTGACGAAGGACGAGGGTGGTCGGCACACGCCGTTCTTCACGGGATACCGGCCGCAGTTTTACTTCCGGACGACGGACGTGACGGGTGAGGTGAAGCTGCCGGACGGTGTGGAGATGGTGATGCCGGGCGACAACGTGACGATGACGATCGAGTTGATCACGCAGATCGCGATGGAAGAGGGCTTGCGGTTCGCGATCCGCGAGGGCGGCCGCACGGTCGGCGCCGGCGTGGTGACGAAGATACTGGAATAGAGTGATCGGTAATCAGTGATCAGTAATCAGGGGATACTCGTGCAGTTACTGATCACCGATCACTGATCACTAGCGAGACCAACTGCTATGTCGGGGAACATTCGAATCAGGCTCAAGGCTTTCGATCACGCCGTGATCGACCAGACCGCAGCGGACATCGTCCGGACGGCGCAGAAGACTGGCGCGACCGTTCGCGGACCGATCCCGCTGCCGACGCGCCGGCAGCGCTGGACAGTGCTGCGCAGCCCGCACATCGACAAGAAATCCCGCGAGCAGTTCGAGTTGAAGACGCACAAGCGGCTGATAGACATAATCGACTCGAAGCCGCAGACGGTGGACGCGCTGACCAAGCTCGACCTCCCCGCCGGCGTCGATGTCGAGATCAAGGTGGACTAGGGGACGAGGGCGATCGGTAGTCGGTGAGCAGTAGTCAGCCACCGCTCACCGATTACTGATTACCGATTACCGATCACTGATTACTGATTACTGATCACCGATTACTGACAATGCTCGGCCTCATAGGTAAAAAGATCGGGATGACCCAGCTATTCGCCGACGACGGGACCGCGGTTCCCGTGACGGCGATCGAGGCTGGCCCCTGCCCGATCATCCAGGTCAAGACCGAGGAGCGCGACGGCTATCGCGCGGTTCAGCTGGGCTTCGGCCGGAAGAAGCCGAGGCGGGCCCGCAAGCCCGCTCTCGGGCATTCGGAGAAGGCCGGACTCGACTACGCACCGAGCATCGTTCGCGAATTCCGGCTGGGCGCGGGCGACGTGCTGGCGGATGATCCTCACGCCTCGCTGGCGAGAACCGAGGCTGCCGGCGAGCCGGAGGCGGATGAGGCCGGCGAAGGCGAGGCCGCGGCCGAGCAGGGCCTGCGGGTCGGCCAGGTGCTCACGGTCGAGATGTTCAACGAAGGTGAGCGGGTGAAGGTCACGGGGCGTACGAAGGGTCGCGGTTTTCAGGGTGTGGTGAAGCGACACGGGTTCGGTGGGTTTCCGAAGACGCATGGGCACCCGTCGGGCCGCCTGCCTGGCTCCATCGGCCCCGGCACCGACCCCTCGCGCGTAATCAAGGGTCGTAAGATGGCCGGCCAGATGGGGACCCGGCGCAAGACGATCCGCAACCTGCAGGTCGTGAAGATCGACCGAGAGCAGAATCTGCTGTTCCTGCGGGGTGCGGTACCCGGCGCGCGCAACGGCTGGCTCTTCATCGGCAAGCAGTGACGGACGGCTGTCGCTGGACAAGATAGAAGCTGGAATGACGATGACGGCACCACTAAAGGCTCGGTACTTCAAGGCGGACGGTAAGGCGGGTAGCGCCCGGACCCTACCGGCCGACCCGTTCGACGGAGTCGTGCACGAGGCGTCGCTTCACGCTGCGGTGAAGGCGCACCTCGCCAACCGGCGCCGGGGGACGGCTGCGGCGAAGTCCCGGTCGGAGGTCAGAGGCGGCGGCCGCAAGCCGTGGCGGCAGAAGGGTACGGGGCGTGCCCGCGTCGGGAGCATCCGGTCTCCGATCTGGCGTGGCGGCGGCGTGGTCTTTCCGCCCAGCCCACGCTCCTATCGGCTCGACCTGCCGAAGAAGGTCCGGCGCCTCGCCAGGCGCTCGGCATTCAACGCCCGGGCGGCCGAGGACCGGATCATCCTGGTGGAGGACCTGTCGCTCGAGCAGCCCAAGACCCGCGAGCTGGCGAAGCTACTTGAGAGGCTGGATTTGGCAGACCAGAAGGTGCTGATCCTGACCGCCGAGCGGCGGCAGAACCTGCTCCTGTCGGCTCGCAACCTAGCCAACGTCGAGGTGCGGCCCTACGGCAGCGAGTCGGCCTACGATGTGCTCTGGGCCGATTCTGTGGTCATTGAGGAAAGCGCGCTGGCAGTGGAGACGACGCAAGCGTCCGAGGAGGCCAGCGATGCGTGACCCACGGGAGGTCATCGTTCGTCCGATCATCACCGAGAAGACCACGGCGAGCCAGATGGCGCATAACCAGTATGCCTTCGAGGTGCTGAGCGACGCCAACAAACACGAGATCAAGCACGCCGTCGAGCAGCTGTTCGACGTGCATGTCTCGCAGGTCCGAACGGCGAGGCTGCGCGGCAAGTGGCGCCGCCAAGGCGTGCACATCGGCAAGCGGCCCAACTGGAAAAAGGCGCTGGTGACGCTGGCCGAGGGTGAAACGATAGAGGTCTTTGAAGGGCTCTAGGCATGGCGATCAAGAAGCTCAAACCGA
This sequence comes from Gemmatimonadales bacterium, assembly GCA_050050535.1. GTDB lineage: Bacteria > Gemmatimonadota > Gemmatimonadetes > Palauibacterales > KS3-K002. Next base: position 4,534 of record JASFTY010000024.1, read on the forward strand.
CGACACCAGGCTCACGCTTCCGGTCGCTCGTCGACAGCGACGAGATAACGCGAGGCAAGCCCGAAAAGTCGTTGCTCGAGCCCATGAAGAAATCGGGTGGGCGGAACCACCATGGGCGCATAACGACGCGGCGCCGCGGCGGTGGCCACAAGCGCCGCTACCGCCGAATCGATTTCAAGCGCAACAAGACCGGCGTGCCCGGTAAGGTCGCGGCGGTCGAGTACGACCCGAATCGCTCGGCCAACATTGCCCTGATCCACTACGCGGACGGGGAGAAGCGTTACATCCTGCACGCCCGCGGGATGAAGGTGGGCGACACCGTCGTCGCTGGACCGGGGAGTGAGATCCGTTTGGGCAACGCAGTGCCCCTGAGGGAGATACCACTGGGGACCACGGTCCACAACGTGGAACTCGTGCCCGGTCGAGGCGGCAAGATGATCCGTTCCGCCGGCGGCGGAGCGCAGGTGGTGGCCAAAGAGGGCAAGAACGTGACGCTGAGGCTACCGTCGACAGAAGTACGTATGGTTCCCGCCGACTGCATGGCTACGATCGGCCAGGTCGGCAACGTAGACCACGAGAACATCTCGTGGGGCAAGGCGGGGCGCACCCGCTGGGCCGGCCGCCGACCGAAGGTCCGCGGTGTGGCCATGAACCCGGTGGACCACCCGCTCGGTGGTGGCGAAGGCAAGGCGTCGGGCGGCCGACCGCCGGTAAGCCCCTGGGGCAAGCCGGAGGGCCGCAAGACCCGCGACCCGCATAAGAAATCGGACAAGCTCATCGTACGTCGCCGCCGCAGAGGAAAGGCGACGCAGTAGCGCACGGTTGTGAATCGATTCGGCAGCCAGCCGGAGCACTTATGGCAAGAAGCGTAAGAAAAGGCCCGTTCGTCGACGAGCACCTGATGCGAAAGATCGCGCAGATGAACCAGAGTGGTGAGAAGCGCGTGATCAAGACGTGGTCGCGCCGTTCCACCATCACGCCGGATTTCGTCGGACATACGCTCGCCGTGCACAACGGGAATAAGTTCATCCCGGTTTACGTCACCGAGAACATGGTGGGTCACAAGCTGGGCGAGTTCGCGCCGACGCGCCTGTTCCGCGGGCACGGCGGCAAGCTGGCGGACAAGCGGGCTAAGGTCAGCTGATGATGGAAGCGAAAGCTGTTGCGCGGTTCGTTCGTCAGTCTCCGCGAAAGATGCGGATCGTCACCGATCTGATCCGCGGCCAGGACGTCAATGAAGCCTACGCGACCCTGCAGTTCAGCGAGAAAAAGGCCGCCACGACGATCGACAAGCTGCTGAGGTCGGCGGTGGCCAACGCGATGACCAAGGCGGACGAGCAGGGTGAGCGCCTCGACGTGGATGAACTGTATGTCAAAGGGGCTTACGTCGACCAAGGACCCACATACAAGCGATGGCGGGCGCGTGCCATGGGGCGTGCCAGCCCGATCCGCAAGCGCACGAGTCACGTCACCGTGATCGTTGATCGAAGGGAGTAGCATGGGCCAGAAGACACATCCTCTCGGCTTCCGCCTCGGAGTCGTGAAACAGTGGAAGTCCCGCTGGTATGCTGAGGGCAACCTCGCGGACCTCATCGAGCAGGATGAGAAGATCCGCAACTACCTCAAAGCACGGCTCGGTCACGCGGCGATCTCATCGGTCGAAATCGAACGGAAGCCGGGCAAGATCGTCGTGACGATCAACACGGGCCGGCCCGGCGTCGTGATCGGTAAGCGTGGCGCCGAGGTCGACAAGCTGCGGGATGAGTTGGCCGTGCTGACGAAGGCCGAGGTGGCCATCAACGTCGAGGAGATCAAGCGCCCCGAAATCGAGGCGCAACTGGTTGCCGACAATGTGGCTTTCCAGCTGGTACAGCGGATCGCCTTTCGCCGCGCGATGAAGCGAGCCGTGCAGCAGGCGATGCGCATGGGTGCCGGCGGTATCAAGATCCAGTGCTCCGGCCGTCTGGGCGGTGCAGAGATCGCGAGGACCGAGGGGTACCACGAAGGCCGTGTACCCCTGCACACGTTGCGCGCGGATGTCGACTACGCTCGCTCAACTGCCAAAACGACCTTCGGTCCCATCGGCGTCAAGGTCTGGGTCTTCAAGGGTGAGGTCGTCGAAGATCGCAAGGGTCAGACCTACACGGCCGGTGGCCGGGGCACGACATAGAGTAGGACGCAGCAATGCTGGCTCCAAAGCGTATCAAATGGCGCAGACAGCAGAAAGGCCGGGTGCGCGGCAAGGCGACCCGTGGCAACCGTGTGGCCTTCGGCCAGTACGGACTCCAGTCGCTGGAAGCCGCCTGGATTAGCGCCCGCCAGATCGAGGCCGCCCGCGTAGCCATGACCCGGCATATCAAGAGGGGCGGCAAGGTGTTCATCCGCCTGTTCCCCGACAAGCCGATCACCAAGAAGCCGGCTGAGACCCGCATGGGTAAGGGGAAGGGGAGCCCCGAGGGTTGGGTCGCCCCAGTGAAGCCCGGCCGGGTAATGTTCGAGCTCGAGGGCGTACCGGAGGACATAGCGCGCCGGGCGATGCAGCTGGCCTCGGCCAAGCTGCCGGTCAAGACCCGATTCATCAGTCGTGGGTCGGGAGGCCTCTGATGCGACCAGATGAGATTCGTGAGTTGGCGGACGCCGACATCGAGCGGACGATCGAGGAACTGAAGGACGAGCTCTTCCAACTGCGCCTGAGAAGTACGTACGAGGAGATCGAGAACCCGATGAAGATTCGGCAGGTGCGGCGCGACATCGCACGGCTGAAGACGATCAAACGCGAGCGTGAGTTGCAGGCGGCTCGCGATGCCAAGGAGAAGTGACGACGCATGGCTCGAGGGCAACGGAAGACTCGGGTTGGGTCGGTGGTTAGCGACCGGATGGACAAGACTATAATAGTCAGCGTCGAGAGACGGTTCGCACACCCGCTGTACGGCAAGCAGGTCAAGCGACACAAGAAGTACTATGCGCACGATGAAGAGAACCAGGCGCGTACCGGCGACGTCGTGCGGATCGTGGAGACACGGCCGCTGTCGCTGAAGAAACGCTGGCGTTTGACCGAGATCATCCGCAGACCGGACTAGCCCGTGCAGGCCCGAAACACGTGATGGAGCGATGATTCAGCAAGAATCGATTGTACGGGTTACCGACAATTCGGGCGCCAAAGAGGCGCTCTGCATCCGAGTCCTGGGAGGCAGCAAGCGCCGCTATGCCCGAATGGGTGATATCATCGTGGTGACGATAAAGGATGCACTGCCGACGAGTACCGTGAAGAAGGGTGAGGTGACGAAGGCGGTGGTCGTAAGAACGGCCCGGGAGCAGCGCCGCAAGGATGGCTCCTACATCCGCTTCGACGACAATGCCGCCGTCCTGATAAACGACCAGGGCGAGCCTCGGGCAACACGGATCTTCGGCCCGGTCGGGCGCGAACTGCGGGACAAGCGGTTCATGAAGATCGTGTCGCTGGCCCCCGAGGTCGTCTGAGGGTTGGATGATGCACGTTCGTAGAGGAGATCAGGTTGCCATTATCGCCGGCAACTACAAGGGGTCGGAAGGACGAGTGCTGCGTGTAATCCCCAAGCGCAATCGAGTCGTCGTCGAAGGGGTGAACATGCGAACGCGGCACCAGCGCCCCTCACAGGCCAACCCCGAGGGCGGAATCGTTACGTTCGAGGCGCCGATCCACGCGTCCAACGTGATGCTGGTCTGCCCGCACTGTAAGGAACCGGCGCGTGTGCGCCGGCGGCATGACGCGGACGGTACGCTGGAACGCCTGTGCGCGCGTTGCAGCACACCGATCCCGGTTGTGGAAGGATGATGATGAAACCGAGATTGCAGGAGCACTACGCAACTACGGTGCGGCCGAAACTGGCCGACGAGTTCGGGTTCGCGAACGTGCACCAAATACCCTCGTTGGAGAAGATCGTCATAAACGTCGGTGTGGGCGACGCGGCGCGGGAGCCGAAGCTGCTCGACTCGGTGGTCGAGGCGATGGCGGCGATCAGCGGCCAGAAGCCGATCATCAACCGGGCTCGCAAAGCTATATCAAACTTCGGGTTACGAGAGGGGATGCCGGTCGGGGTCAGCATGACCCTGCGCGGCAGCCAGATGTTCGAGTTCCTGGATCGCTTCATCAACATCGCGGTCCCGAGGATTCGCGACTTCCGCGGGCTGTCACCCGACTCGTTCGATGGACGCGGTAACTACACCGTCGGTATCAAGGAGCAGGTGATCTTCCCGGAAGTCGACTATGACAAGATCCAGAAGATCCACGGTCTGGACATCACCTTCGTCACCTCCACTAACAAGGACGAGGAGGCCATGGCTTTGCTGCGTGAGCTGGGGATGCCCTTCCGCGGCGTCGAGCCGGTGGTCGTCTAGCGGGGGACGAGTTCTCAATCGACTGGTAGCGTGATGGCAAGGAAAGCTCTGATCGAGAAGACGAGAAGGCGCAAGAAGTACAGCGTTCGCACGTACAACAGGTGCCGCAGATGCGGGCGCGCCCGGGCATTCATCCGTAAGTTCGGGCTCTGCCGCATCTGCTTCCGCAACATGGCCTTGGATGGCGAACTGCCCGGTGTACGGAAGGCTAGTTGGTAGGTGAACAGGTATTCCATGTAGTGGATGAGACGCGATGACAATGACTGACCCGATCGCAGATATGCTCACCCGTGTCCGGAACGCGCTACACGCCGGGCACAGGCGAGTCGATATTCCTATCTCGAGGATGAAGGTGGAGATCGCCAAGAAACTGGTCGACGCACACTTCATCGAGACCGTCAAGGTCATCGACGAGGGGCAGCGAAGCATCATCAGGCTGTATCTGAAGTATACGCCGGACGGTAAGCCGGTCATTCGGGAGCTTCGCCGGATCTCCCGGCCGGGCCGGCGTAGCTATGTGGGGACGAGCGAGATCCCGCGTGTTCGCGGCGGTCTGGGGATAGCGATCCTCTCGACCAGCCGAGGTATCCTCACCGATCGTGAAGCTCGTGCGGCGGGCGTCGGTGGCGAGCTCATCGCGGTGGTCCACTGAGTCGGCGGAGAGCGAGCCATGTCGCGTATCGGCAAGCGTGTCATAAAGGTACCGGACGGCGTGACGGTGACGGTCGAGGGCACGCGCGTCAAGATCAAGGGCCCGAAAGGCGAGGCAGAGCGGGACTTTCACCCCGCGACGAAGGTCGTCCACGAGAACGGTGAGTTGCGAGTGACCCGTGCGAGCGACCGGCGCGACCATCGTGCCCTGCACGGTCTGTCCGGCTCGTTGCTGATGAACATGGTGAAGGGTGTGACGGAAGGGTTCGAGAAGAAGCTCGAGATCGTCGGCGTCGGGTACCGGGCCGAGGCGGCCGGGAAGGCGCTCCGATTCCATCTGGGCTACTCGCACCCGATCACCTACGATCCGCCCGAGGGAGTGAAACTCGGCGTCGAATCGCCGACGCTGGTAACGGTCTCGGGTGTGGACAAAGAGAGGGTCGGCCAGGCGGCGGCGGAGATCCGCAGCTTCCGACCCCCTGAGCCCTACAAGGGCAAGGGGATCAGATATCACGGCGAACAGGTCCGTCGCAAGGCGGGCAAGACGGCGATCTGATGTCGATATCTAAACTGAAACGAAAACGTGTGCGCGGGAAGGCGGATTGGCGGGTACGGGCTCGCGAGCGCCGTCACTTCCGCATCCTGAAGAAGGTGCGCGGGACTGCCGAATGCCCAAGGCTCGTCGTTCGGCGTACCCTGCGTCACATCGAGGCGCAGCTGGTCGACGACGACCTGGGCGTCTGCATCACGGGTGTCTCGAGCCGGTCGAAGGAAGTGCAGTCGAGGATCGAGGACGATCACCGCAAGGTGACACAGAGCCAGATCGCCGGCCTGTTGATGGCCGAGCGTGCCAAGGCGAAGGGCATCGAGCGGGTCGTCTTCGACCGGGGAGGCTACCGTTATCACGGGCGCGTTCAGGCGTTTGCCGAAGGCGCGCGCGAGGGAGGGCTTAAGATATAGTGGCCACTAAGCGTGAAGGCCGGGAGAAGCGGGACAGGCGAGAGAAGCGACCCCGTGAGCGGGACAGCGAGCTCGTCGAGAACGTCATTTACATCAACCGCGTGGCCAAGGTCGTGAAGGGCGGCCGGCGCTTCTCGTTCACTGCCCTCGTCGCGGCGGGCGACCAACAGGGCCGCGTCGGCACCGCTCTGGGTAAGGCGAACCAGGTCGCCGAGGCGATCCGCAAAGGTTTCGAACAGGCGCGACGCAACATGATCCAGGTGCCCATCGTGCGCCACGGAACCATACCCCACGAGATCGTCGGGCATCACGGCTCCGGTAGAGTGCTGCTCAGGCCGGCGGGGCCGGGCACCGGCGTGATAGCCGGTGGCCCTGTGCGAGCCGTCCTCGAGTGCGCCGGCGTCCAGGACATCCTGACCAAGAGCCTGGGCTCGTCCAACAACCCGGTCAACTTGGTGCGCGCGACCATGAACGGCCTGATGAGTCTCGTAACGGCCGAGCAGGCGGCGTGGGAGCGCGGAATCCCCGTCGAAGAGCTGCGGGGAGGACGACGTGAGTAAGCTGAGAGTCCGTCAGGTGAAGAGTGGGCTCGGAGCGCCCCCCAAGATCCGCCGCACGCTCGAGGCTCTCGGCCTCAAGCACCAGCGTTCCGTGATCAAGCCCGATACCCCGGCGGTCCGCGGCATGCTGTTCAAGGTCAAGCATTTGATCGAGGTAGTGCCCGAGTCGGACGAAGCCGAGAAGGGATCGTGAGATAGATGACGCACCTTGAATCGATCAAGCCTCCCAAGGGAGTCAAGCGAGGGTCGAAGCGCCGCGGTCGCGGGATCGGCTCGGGCGTTGGCAAAACCGCCGGGCGCGGCCACAAGGGGCACAAGTCACGCTCGGGCGGCCGGACCAAGCCGTGGTTCGAGGGCGGCCAGATGCCGCTGCAGCGACGACTCCCCAAGCGGGGCTTCCGCCCCTACAGGCGGATCGAATACCAAGTGGTCAACGTCGGCCAACTCGAGCGCGTTGAGGGAGGCGAGGCGCTACCCGAGACGATGAAGGCCGCTGGGTTGATCAGGTCGTTGCGGCGCCCCGTCAAGGTGCTCGGTTACGGCGAGATCGGCCGGGCGATCAAAGTGTCCGCCCACGCGTTCAGCAAGTCCGCTCGTGAGAAGATCGAGAAAGCCGGCGGAGAGGTAAACGAGGTTAGGTAATGGCCAACCCCATCCAGAATCTCCTCCGCGCCCCAGAGCTCAAGCAGAAGATTCTGTTCACGCTGCTCTGCCTGGCCATCTATCGCCTCGGCGCACACATCACCGTGCCCGGCGTCGACGTGATAGCGCTCAGAGATCTGGCCAGCCAGCTGCAGGGAACACTCTTCGGGCTCTACGACATGTTCGTCGGCGGAGGCCTCCAGCGCGCCACGATCTTCGCGCTGGGCATCATGCCCTACATCTCCGCCAGCATCATGTTCCAGCTCCTCGCCGCGGTCTTCCCGACCATCGAGAAGCTGCAGAAGGAGGGTGAGGAAGGCCGAAAGAAGCTGAACCAGTGGACGCGCTACACCACTGTCTTGCTCTGCCTCTTGCAGGGCTACGCCTACGCGATCTTCCTCGAGAGCCAGCCGGGCACCCAGAGCCCCATCGTCCCCGCACCCGGCCTCGCCTTCCGCTTCACCACCGTGCTGACGCTCGTCGCCGGCGGTGTCTTCATCATGTGGCTGGGCGAGCAGATCACCGAGCGCGGTATCGGCAACGGTATGTCGCTGCTGATCTTCTTCGGGATCGTCGAGGGCTTCCCGAACGCCGTAGCGCGAACGTTCGAGGCGCTCTCAGTCGGTACGATCAGTGCCTTCAAGCTGGCGGCCTTGCTCGCCGTGATGATCGGCGTGATCGCAGGGACGGTCGCCGTCACGATGGCTGCGCGGAAGATTCCTGTCCAGATACCAAAGAAGGTCGTGGGACGCGGCCGCATCCGCGAGGGGCAGAAGTCATTCATACCGTTGCGCATCAACTCGGCCGGCGTGATGCCGATCATCTTCGCCCAATCGATCATCGTCGTTCCCGGCACGGTCGCGTCGTTCTCCAACGTGCCCTTCATGGCGGCGATATCGGAGCTCTTCCAGCCGGGCAATACGCTATACTACGTGACTTACTCGTTGCTCATCGTCTTTTTCACCTACTTCTACACCGCGATCATCTTCAACCCGGTCGACCTTGCCGAGAACCTCAACAAGCAAGGCGCCTTCATACCGGGTGTGAAGCCGGGAGCGAGAACGGCGGAGTACATCGACTATGTGCTCTCCCGTATCACCCTGCCGGGCTCGCTGTTCCTGGCTGCGATCGCGCTGGTACCGTTCCTGATCTTCGCCTGGTTCGACATACAACTCTTCTTCTTCGGTGGTACGGCGCTACTAATCGTCGTCGGCGTCGCCCTCGACACCGTTCAGCAGATGCAGCAGCACCTGCTGCTACGCCACTACGAGGGCTTCATGAAGAAGGGCCGCGTGAAGTATCGGGGTAGGCAGAGGTACATGTGATCATCGCGCAGAGCGCAGTGGGTGGTGGAATATGAAACTGGTACTGCTGGGTCCTCCGGGCTCGGGCAAAGGTACGCAGGGCGATCGCCTGGCGGCCCAGTTCGGCGTGCCGAAGTATGCCACAGGCGACATACTCCGCGACGCGGTGCGCCGCGGTACAGCGCTGGGGGATGACGCCAAGCGCTACATGGATGCCGGCGAGCTGGTGCCCGACGAGGTCGTGCTGGGGCTGGTGCGTGAAGCGTTGGCCACGCCGCAAGCAGCCCCCGGATTCATCCTCGACGGCTTCCCGCGAACGGTCGCTCAGGCGGAAGGGCTCGAGGCGCTGCTCGAAGAGCGAGATGCAAAGCTCGACGCCGTCGTCTACTTCGACGTGCCGGAGGAGGAGTTGATTCGCCGGCTGGCCGGTCGACGCAGCTGCCCGAACTGCGGAGCCGTCTTCAACGTCCACTCGGATCCTCCCGCCGTCGCCGAGACCTGCGACGGCTGCGGAAGCAAGCTGGAGACGCGCGAGGACGATCGAGAGGATACTGTTCGGAACCGGTTACGTGTGTACCACGAGCACACCGAGCCTCTTTTGCGATGGTACGGAGAGGGCTCCGTTTTGCGTGAGGTGGCTGCGGTCGGGTCGGTGGAAGAGGTGTACGAGAAGCTGCTCGCAGTGGTGGAAGGTTCGTGATCACTCTAAAGACCGACGAGGAAATCGAGGTCATTTCGCACGCCTGCGAGATCGTCGCTGATGTGCTCGACACCGTCGCCGACATGGTTCGGCCCGGTGTCACGACCGCTGATCTCGATCGCTGGGCGGAAGAACGGATCAAGGGTTACGAAGGAGCGACGCCGGCGTTCAAGGGCCTCTACGGGTTCCCGGCGACGCTCTGCACGAGCATAAACCAGGAAGTCGTCCACGGGATCCCTTCGCCCTCGCGTGTACTGCAGCAGGGCGATATCGTCAGCATCGACGTGGGCGTCTGCTACGAGGGGTACTTCGGCGATGGCGCGCTGACGTTATCCGTTGGCGACATCAGCGACGACGTGCGCCGGCTGCTTGCCGTCACGCAGCGCGCCCTGGAACGTGGCGTCGATGCGGCGCGGCCCGGCTCGCGAATCGGAGACATCAGCTCCGCCATCGAGGAGGTCGGCCGCGACGCCGGTTACGGCGTGCCGAGGGAGCTGACGGGCCACGGGATCGGTAGCCGGCCCCACGAGGATCCCCAGGTGCCCAATTACGGGCGCTCGGGGGAGGGCCTGCGGTTACAGCCGGGGCTCGTCCTCGCCATCGAGCCGATGTTCAACATGGGCGGCCGGGAGATCCGTACCCTGGCCGACGAGTGGACCGTCGTCACGGCGGACGGCACCGTCTCTGCCCATTTCGAGCATACGGTCGCCATCACGCCGGACGGGCCACGCGTGCTTACCGTGGTCCCGTCGAAGGCGGGCTGAGGAAAGGCGCAGCGCGTGGCGAAGGAAGATTCGATCCAGATGACCGGCACGGTGGTCGAAGCTCTGCCCAACGCGATGTTCCGCGTCGAGCTCGAGAACGGTCACGAGATCACCGCGCACATCTCGGGAAAGATCCGGATGCACTACATCCGCATCCTGCCGGGTGACAAGGTGCAGGTGGAGCTGTCGCCGTACGATCTGACGCGCGGTCGGATCACGTACCGGTACAAGTGAGGAAAACAAGTGTTTAACGGCGGCCACAGCGCCCGATTCGGGTCGCCGCCATTGATCTTCGGGCCCGGCAAGATATCTTTCTCGGCTGACCCGGAACAGAGAGCAGGGTGTGGAAGTGAAAGTAAGATCGAGCGTTAGGCGTATCTGCGAGCATTGCCAGATCATCCGGCGGCGAGGTGTCGTCCGGGTAATCTGCAAGCGCAACCCCAAGCACAAGCAGCGGCAGGGGTAGGGCGAAATGGTACGAATAGCAGGCGTTGACTTGCCGAACAACAAGCGGGTCGAGGTGGCTCTGACCTATATCCATGGGATCGGCGTCGCGAGTTCGCGGCAGATACTCGCGGATACTGGGGTGAGCCCGGACATCCGGATGCACGAGTTGTCGGACGAGGACCTGAACAAGGTGCGGCGGGCGATCGAGAGCGACTACAAGGTCGAGGGAGCTCTGCGCACAGAGGTCTCGATGAACATCAAGCGTCTGATGGACATTGCGAGCTACCGCGGGGTGCGACACCGTAAGGGTCTGCCCGTGCGTGGGCAGCGTACGCATACGAACGCGCGGACGCGGAAGGGGCCGCGTCGCACGGTGGCGGGGAAGAAGAAGGCGCCGCGCAAGTAGCGGGTTCGGGTCGAGAGGAGTGGGAAGCGGTACGAGTAACGAGAGGACCAGATGCCTCCAAAGAAGCGGGCGGCGGGACCGAAAAAGAAGAAGGAAGTCGGCGTAGAGGGGATCGTCTACATCAAGGCGACCTTCAACAATACCATCGTGACGATCACCGACATGGAAGGCAACACGGTGGTCTGGGGTACGCCGGGCAAATCGGGATTCAAAGGCTCGAAGAAGTCCACCCCGTTCGCCGCGACGGTGGCGGCGGAGCACGCGGCGCGTGAGGCACTCGGCCTGGGCATGAAACGCGTGCACGTGCGCGTGCAGGGCCCCGGCTCGGGCCGCGAGTCGGCGATCCAGGCGCTGCAGGCATCGGGCCTGCAAATCCGCTCCATTAGGGATGTTACGCCGATTCCCCACAACGGGTGCCGGCCGCCCAAGAAGCGGCGCGTCTGAGCCGGTCACCGTGAGAACAGAGCGCAGGCGACAGAGGTAAATGGCAAGACACACAGGATCGGTTTGCAGACTCTGCCGACGTGAAGGGCAGAAGCTCTTCCTGAAAGGGAAGAGGTGCAACACGGAGAAATGCGCGCTGGAGCGCCGAGCCTATCCGCCGGGCCAGCATGGGATGGCGCGGGCGAGGCGCCGGCGCCAGTCGGACTACGCGGTTCAGCTGCGCGAGAAGCAGAAGGTCCGTCGGATCTACGGTCTTCAGGAGGCGCAGTTCCACAACCTGTTCAAGCGGGCGGCCAAGGCGCAGGGGGTAACGGGCGACAATCTGATCGTGGCGCTGGAGACGCGCCTCGACAACATCGTCTACCGCCTGGGCTTCGCGCCTTCGCGCAAGGCGGCCCGCCAGCTTGTGCGGCACCGCCACATCCTCGTCGACGACAGGCCGGTGACGGTCCCGAGCTACGAGGTGAAGCCCGGCCAGCAGATCTCGGTCCGGCCGGCCAGCCGGGAAATGCCCCTGGTCATGGAGGCGACGGACGCCCGGGGCGGTGACGGAGTGCTCGGCTGGCTCTCGGCCGACCACAAGAAGCTGACCGGCCAGATGTTGGAGACGCCGACGCGCGCCGATGTACCGCTGGCGGTTCAGGAACAGCTGATAGTCGAGCTGTACTCGAAATAGTGGGATCGAAGGTTCCCGCCGCCGCGGCGGCGGGTCCGGCGGCCGTGCGCGGCCGCGATCAGAGGGAGGCCTGCACAGTGCTGATAGACCTACGCGGTTGGGTTTTGCCCGAACGGGTCGAGGTTACCGAAACGTCCGATGACGGGCGGCGCGCGGAGTTCCTGATTCAGCCGCTCGAGCGCGGCTACGGTCAGACGCTCGGCAACGCGACCCGGAGGATCATGCTGTCG
>JASFTY010000025.1:0-16677 GCA_050050535.1 Gemmatimonadales bacterium
AGGCCGCCACCGGCGCGGACGTGGGCGTCGAGGGCGCGGCGCGCGCCGTCCGTGAGGGCAGGCGGCTCGGTCCAGTGGAACCAGACTGTGACGCCGTGGCCGAGGAACTCACCAGACAGCCCAGCCAGCGGGATCGCCTGCACGTCGAACCCGGGTAGCGAGGCGAGCCAAGCGAGCGCCGCCGCCGTCTCTTGCGTAGGCTCGTCGTCCGGTAGGACGAAGAGGACGGTCGTCTGCTTTCCCACCGCTCCTTGGGTCATGATGGGAGTAAGATAGGGGGATACGGGAATTCGGGGATACGGGAATGCGGGATTCTAATATTCTGGGACTTTGGGAAGGAGAGCCGAGAATTCCACAATCCCGAATTCTCCCGACTCCCAACCCCCTCCATTCCCATCTGCGACCCGTCAAGAAACAAGCGGAGCCCATCCTCCAAGCTCCGCCTGTCCCACCAACGCCGCTTCGCGCCCGCGTCTCTACCGACTAGTAGCTCGAGTAGACTCGCGTGTTCCCCTGCTCATCGAACGCCAGGACGTCGTAATGCTCCGGGTGACGGCCCGGAACCTCCATCCCCGGCGACCCGATCGGCATGCCCGGCACGGCGAGTCCGACGATCTGCGGCCGCTCCTCGAGCAGCCGCTTGATGTCCGCCGCCGGGACGTGCCCCTCCAGCACGTAACCGCCGACCAGCGCGGTGTGGCAGCCGGCCAACTCAGCGCCGATCCCGTAGCGCCCCTTCACCGCCATGAGCTCGGCGTCGCTCACATCTATCGCGTTCACCTCGAAGCCGTTCTCGAGCAGGTGACCCACCCACTCATTGCAGCAGCCTCAAGTCGGTGTCTTGTAGACAGTCACACCACCCGACTCCAACGCCACCGCCGGCACCGGCGCCGCCCGACGCGCCTGCAGCGCGTAGAGCCCCGCTGCAGCACCGATACCCACCAGCGCGCCCACGGTCAACATGCCTTTCCAGCTCGACCTCATGCTCTAGCCTCCTCCGGTTGAAGCGACCGCGGAATCTCGCCCGGCAGGTGAGGAACCGCAAGCTTGCCGAACAAAACCCGAAGATACATCTTTCATCCCCCAATGGACGCCAAACCGATCAGAGGCCGCGGCGCCAGCCACAACCCGGCCAACCGCTTCGAGCGGCTGGCCGTGGCCCCGGACGGGCCGCGCGAGCCCGACGATCCGGGTCCGCGGACCCAGTTCTTCCGGGACCGCTCGCGCTCGATCATCGCTCGCAACGAGAGTCCCGACGTCGGGTTCGACACGACGGTCAACCCGTACCGGGGTTGCGAGCACGGCTGCTGTTACTGCTACGCTCGTCCATACCACGAGTACCTGGGGTTCTCGGCGGGACTCGACTTCGAGACGAAGATCATGGTGAAGGAGGACGCGCCGCGGCTGCTGCGGTTGGAGCTGTCCGCGCCGGGCTGGCAACCGCAGCCGATTCTGTTGAGTGGCGTCACCGATCCCTACCAGCCTGCCGAGCGGCAGCTGCGTCTGACGCGCCGCTGCCTGGCGGTGCTGGCCGAGTTTCGGAACCCGGTGGCCATCACCACAAAGAACCGGCTAGTGACGCGGGACCTCGATCTGCTGGCCGAGCTCGCGGGCTACGGCGCGGCGGCCGTCGCACTCTCGATCACCACGTTGGACGACCGATTGCACCGCGTCATGGAGCCGCGGACATCAGCTCCGGCGCGGCGGCTGGACGCGATCGCCCGGCTGACGGAGAGCGGCGTCCCGGCCGCCGTCACCATCGCGCCGGTGATCCCGGGGCTGACCGATCACGAGCTGCCCCGCATCGTCGCCGCGGCCGCCGAGGCCGGCGCGATCACCGCCGGCTACGTGATGCTCCGCCTGCCCCACGGCGTCGCACCACTCTTCGAGCGCTGGCTCGAAAGCCACTTACCGGAACGGAAGCAGAAGGTGCTCAGCCGGATCCGCGAGGTACGCCGCGGCCGGCTCTACGACTCGCGCTTCGAGGTGCGCGGCAGCGGCGAGGGTACCTACGCCCGGCAGGTCGAGCGGCTCTTCGAGGTCGCCTCTCGCAAGGCTGGACTCGCGCCCCAGATGCCGTCGCTCTCTACTGCCGCCTTCCGGCGTCCCGAGCCCCGCGGCCAGCTCGAGCTCCGCTTCTAGAGTCGCGCGATCCGCGGGAACTCGTCCACGAGGGGCGTGTACAGCTTACTGGCAGCGCCGCCACGCGTGGCCGCCCAACCGAGCGCTCCCTCCGCCTACCCCAGGGAGCCGCACGATGTCTCCCCAGAGCAACGTCAAGTCTCCCTCGCAGCTCGTTGCCGAGGTGCTGCTGCGCAACAACGTTCTGACGCGCGAGCAGCTGCAGGCGGCGGTGACCCAAGCACGGCAGAAGAGCTGCGGGCTGACCTACACCCTGGTCTCCATGGGCCTGGTCCAGGAGACCGTGCTGCTGCGCCTGCTCTCCCAGATCTTCAAGGTCAGAGCGGTCGAGCTGTCGAAGATCGAGCGGATCGACCCCTCGGTGCTGGAGACGGTGAGCGCGGAGATCGCCGGGCGCGGCCTGGTGCTGCCGGTTCACCGGAGCGCCGACACGCTCACCGTGGCGATGGTGAACCCGACGAACCGGGCAACCATTGCTCGGCTGAGTCAGGTAACCGGTCTCAAGATCCAGCCGGTCATCGCCACCGAGTTCGCCCTGCGGAGCGCGATCCCGAAGCACTACAAGGCGGACCGGCCAGCGGCGGCGGCAGGCCCAGCAGCGAACGCGCCGCCGCCCCAACCGCAGGCTCAGCCTCAGCCTCGACCCCAGCCGACGGGGCGGCAACCTTCGGGCAAGCTGCGCATGCAGACCCGAGCGCGTAACGCGCCCCGGCGACCCGCCCCAGCGCCGGCCGCGCCGACGCCGGCAGCAAGGCCCACAGCAGAACCGCCAGCCCCACCGGCCCGGCCGCCGACCCCGGCCGCCGTCGCCGCACCGGTCATCCCCTCACCGGCCGACGAGGTTCCGTCGGCCCAGGCCCCGAACCCCGACCCGGCCGCTCACGCGCCAGGCGAGCAGCCGGACCCCGACGAACTGCTGCGGAAGCAGATGGAAGCGGAGGTCGCGCTCGCCAACATGTCGTTCCGCGGCGAGGACACGGGCGACGAGGGATCGGGAGGAAAGCTCATGCTGATCGGGGTGGCCATGATCATCGGCGGCGGCATCATGACCTGGATGTCTTACAACGCCGCCGGCGAGGGCGGGTCCTACGTGGTGACGACCGGCCTGTTCATCGGCGGCGCGGCCATTCTGTTCCGAGGCCTGCTCGCCGACTGGAGCCCCTAGACACCTCCTATCCGATTCACTACCCACCTCCCAGCAGCGGTCGATTGGATACCCGGATCGTCTTCGGACAAGCGGACGAATTGACCCGATCCTGGCGTACCGTCCACACATTCGGCATCGTTAGTCCCCACAGCTGTCTCTGCGGGACCCGAGAGCCGAGGCACGCATGTTCACGAAATCGGATGAGCGCGGATACGCCCAAGTGCTGGATGGCGTGAGGCTGAAGACGCTCGCGCACGGCGGGCGAACGCTGCTAGCCGCGTTCCGGATCAGCAAGGGCGCGACGATACCCACACACCAGCATCATCATGAGCAGACGGGTTACCTGGTGTCGGGAAGACTGGACTTCGTGATCGGCGACGATCGCTTCGACGCCGGGCCGGGCGACAGCTGGAACATCGCCGGCGACGTCCCGCACGGCGCCACCGCGCTGGAAGACTCGATCGTCATCGAGATCTTCGCGCCGGTGCGGGAAGATTACCTGCAGTACGGCCCGGAACGCTCATGAAGCCGCAACAGATCCCTGCTTTCGTCGAAGGGCTGATCGAGGCCTGGAACTCGAGGGACCTCGACCGCGTCCTCTCGTACCTCACCGAGGATGTCGTCTGGGACGACCCGGCGATGCAAGCGCCGGCGGAAGGCCACACCGCGGTGCGCGCCTTCTGCCAGACGCTCCTGAAAGCTTTCCCCGACTTCCATTACGCTATTCGCCACCCCATCTGCATCGCCGCCGACGGCAGCCGGTGCGCGGTGCCCTGGAAGATCACGGCGACGAACCTCGGCGTCATGAACCCGCCCGGCTTCGCGGCGACGGGCCGCTCCGTCGATTTCCAGGGGGTCGATTTGTTTGAGTTCCGCGGCGAGCAGGCCTGCAGGATAGATACGCTGTTCAATCCGCTGATCCCAGCCGAGCAGCTCCTGGAAGTCCGCTTCCGCCCCGCCCCCGGCAGCCTGAGAGAGGGGTTCGCGGTCTGGTCGCAGCGTATCCGCGCCGCCTGGATCCGGGCGACGAAGAGCGACACCTAAGCGAGATCGAGGTCTAACAGGTCGCCAACGCTGCAAGGTCTCGGCCAGGGAGGCGCCGGGGTTTCCCGGAGCGTAACTCGTGAGCGACGAAGGGCGGTGCCAAGGCCCTGCGACGGTGCACGCGAGCGGTGAAGCGAGGGAGACCCCGGTGCCGACCACCATCCACTGAGGTCTTCCAGCGACCTGCTAGACCTCGATCTCGACCGGCTCCCCGATCCACGACTCAGCGACGATCTCGCCGTCGATCCGGACCCTGAATCGCGTCTCCCTGAACTCGACGCCCACCTGGTGGCCGCGGAACGGCAGGCGCGCCAGGCGAAACGATTCGATGTCGAACGGGAACGGATCGACGACGAACGCGTCGCCGCCACCGGGACGGAAGCCCGCGACGTACTTCACTATGAGATCGTTCACCCAGGAGTGCTGGTAGTCATCGAAGCCGCGGTAGAGGCACGGCGCGCCGGTCTCCGGGCTGTAGTGCTCGTAGCAGTTCGGCCGCACCGGATCGCCCTCGTGGAACATCATGCGGATGAACTTGCGAATCAACTCGACCGCCCGATCGCGTAGCCCCGGATCGTGCTCGATCGCCGCCCGGGCCAGCGCTTCGGCGACGTGCGAGTTCGCCATCGGCCAGACCCGACCGTTCCACGGGCAATTGTGCCGCTTGCCCTTCCACTCGGCGTCGGCGCTGTAGTACGGGTCATCGACGCTGCTCGACGGCACCGGATAGATCGTCCAGAACTCCTCCGGGTTCAGCAGGTGCGACCGTAGCCCCTCGACCTGCTCGGGCCCGACCAGATCGGTGAGGAAGGGATAGAAGTGGACCGCCGCCTTGGCCTGGGTCCGCTCCATGGTCGCCGGGTCGACATCGTGGAACATCAGCGTGCCGTCGTCCCACATCAGGCCCATGATCGCATCGCCGGTGCGGTCGGCGGCGTTCTCCCAGCGCTTCACGCCGTCGGGGTCACCCAGCCGCTCGGCGATCGTCGCCAGCGCGCGTTTCAGCTGATAGGCGTAGACCGTCGCATCGACGCCCTTGAGGCGGATCTTGCGGCCCCAGGTCTCGCTGTCGGCCTCATCGCTCACCGCCATGTAGCGGCTCATGTACTCCTGGCCGGTCTCGAAGTGATCGATCACGTCGTAGAGACCGGTATCGTCGGCATCCCGCTCGCGGGCCAGCCATTCGGCATAGCGCGCCAGCGGATCGTAGACGGCGCGTAGGTAAGAATCGTCGGGGTGCACGGCATCGACGGCGAGCACCGCGTCGCCCCAATTCGAGAAGTAGAAGTCGGTGTGCGCGAGGTGGTTCACGTAGATGCGACCGTGAAATTCGCCGCTCTCCTTCTGATGGGCCATGAAGTTGAGGACGACCCCACGTGCCCACGCCGGATCGGGCAGCCAGCGCAGCTCGCGCGCGTGACACTGCGCGCTGTAGGCGATCGGCACGTGGAAGTAGCCGGTCCCCTCGCAGCAGCCTGGATAGGGATGGTTCGCGACGCCGCCTTCGTGGCTGCACAGCTGCAAACCGTACCAGCGGTAGTACCAGTAGCGCTGGAAGTACGGGTCGGAGGACGAGAACTCGGGCACCGAGCGGAAGTAGGCGGTCCAGCCCACGCGACTCACCGCGCCGGGCTCCGCCCCGACCGGCGGCTCGACGTCGGAGATCGGCGGCGGCGGCGGCGCGTGCTCTCTCAGCTGGCCCGCCAGCCGGCTGGTCATCTGCACGTCGCGCGCGTTCTCCGCCCTGACCCGGGCGCGCAGCGTCGCCGTCGCCGTGCCGCCGGCCGGGAGCTTGACGCGCGATACCGCAGCCGCGTAGAGCGCGCCCGCCGGGCTGACACCGGCGATCCGCACGGACGTCTCGAGACGATGACGCCAGCTCTCCGGGAACGGCGTGAACTCCCAGCGCGGATCGAAGCTCGATGGCTCCGCCAGCTGGGCGCAGCCGGCCACCGAATCGATCGGTGCCTCCAACGCGACGTCTACGCCGACGCGATGGATGTGCAGATCCTGAACGGCACGGCGAAAGCGTACCGCCCCAGCCTCCGCTTCCACCGTGCCGAGATCGACGCCATCGGCGTCCTGGACCGTCCAGGCCACCGCCAGTAGCGTCCGATCCGCACCGCTCGAGTTGTGCAGGCTCCACTCCGACACGAACCAGCCGCCGGGCACGACCGAGCGGTGCTCCCAGGCGTGCAGGCCGTTCTCCGACCTGTACTCGCAGACCAGCTCGGCCGGCGACCAGCGGCGGCTCAGCTGGCGCAGCACCACCGGCGGGCCGGGCGCATCCTCGCGCTCGCTCAGCAGCGTCACGGTAAACAGCGGAGCGAGCTGGTAGTGGTAGACGTCGATGTCGTCCCAGAAACCCGGATATTCGAGCCAGCGCGGGAACCGCGGCGCGAAGATGATGCCGCTACCCGAGCCCAGATAGAACTTGTCGGTGCGCTCCAGCAGCTGCAGCGGATCGGCCATACTACTCGCTCCCGGCCGGCGGTCCCGGTGCCAGCGGCTCACCGGTCAGCACCAGCCTCCCCATCTTCCACAGCTCCCAGCTCAGACCCGCCTCGCGCGCGTAGCCCCAGCGCGCGCTCCACATGATCTCGGTGAGTCGGCCGACGCCGTCGCCGTCGGTCACGAAGATCTGCAGCCCGAACACCGCGCCCACGAACGGTCGCGCTTCCGGCAACGGCGCCCAGGGGATCCGCATCTCGAACGTCCAGCCCGCCTCGACCGCGCGCGAGACCAGCTCGGCACCGTCGAGCGGTCCGTGGTAGTCGTGTCCCAGGCGCATGACCGGGTAGGGCGGCTCGCCGTCGCCGACGATGTGGGCATACACCCACTGGTCGTCCGGCTGCCAGCGCGACGCGTCGGGCGCTTCGCCGCCGTAGCTCAGCGGATGGTTATCTGCGAAGAGGTCGAACACGAGGTTCACGCGATCGCTCGTCCAGGCCGCGCCGTCGATCAGCCGATCGTCGGCGAAACGCCCGGCGACATAGAGGTACGTCGTGTCCCAAACGAACTGGATCGCGCCGCTCAAATCAGCGTTCCCGTCGTAGAGCGCCGCGTCGGTCAGCAGGTAGCTGGACGAGTCGAGAGCGATCCCCGGCACGTCCTCCCACTCGGAGAGCTCGCCGTCGACTCGCAGGTCGAAGGTGCGGGACGGCGCCAGGGCGACGCGCGGCCCGGCACGCTGACCCGCCTCGGTCATCGCCGCGGCCAACGTGTAGGCGATGACCGCGAAGATCAGCGCGATGCCCACGGCACTACTGGACCTGCAGCGACACGACACGGCGCTCGAAGCTCCCTTCCAGCCCTATCACGTAGACACGATGGTCGCCGGGCGGCGGCGCGAAGCGAACGCGATAGACGCCCGGCTCTTCCTCCGTCAGCATCAAAAGATCGGGCCCGATGACGGCCGCGATCGCCAGATTCGCACCCTCGACGACGCGACCCATCCGATCGCGGACCCGCGCCTCGAGGGTCACGACCTCGCCGGCCTGCACGCCGATGCGTCGCGGCACCTCGATCCAGCCGCGCGGCTCGACGTAGACCGGGATCGAGCTCTCGAGGACCTCGACGCCCCCCTCCGTCGGCAGCTCGGCCCGGACCCGGACCGTGTCGAGACCCGGCCCTAAGCCCTCGCTGAGCACGCCGCTGTAGCGCCCGTCCGGCAGCTCGCGAAGCGCCAACTCGCGATCGCCGGCCCGGGCGGTCACCCGCGCCCCCTGCACGCCCATGTCCTGGGCGATGCGGACCGTGACGTCGAGCGGCGTGCCGACGCTGGCTGTCAGGGGGCCCTCGGTCCAGATGCGCCAGGGCGCGCGCCGCTCGACTTCAACCGTGCGCGGGACGAAGACGAGCCCCGGCGCAGCAGCGCTGAGCGTGAGCTCGTGGGCGCCCATCTCCAGGCTCGCCAGGTCGAAGGCGAATTGACCGGGCTCGACCTCGTCGAGGTCGAGCGTGTCTTCGCCAAGCTGCACGCCCAGCGTCGCACCCGCCGCCGCGGGACCGGAGCCGCCGAACCGGGCCTCCCGCGCCTCGACGAGCAGCATGCCCTCGGACCCCGGACCGGCGACCGCTGCCCTCGAGGCCAAGCTGTCGGCCTCACCTACCGGGATGAGGCGCCGGACGTGCGAGACCACGCGGCTCGGCGCGACCAGCTCGCCGATCCCCAGCGGCACGATCTCCGAAGTCCCGGCTCCCGCCGTCACCGACAGCGGGCTGTCGCCGGGCAGATCGATCCAGGCGGAGTAGTAGGTGCCCTCGAACAACGTGCTGCCGTCGAAGTCGGTGTGCCTGTACGCGCGCCGCTCTAGCGGCGTCTCCCGGCCGGCGGCGTCGACGACTGACGGCGGCACGCCGCCGGCGACCACCGGCAGGTAGGCCTCGTCGTTCGCGCGGCTCAGGAAGATGCGCTCGTAGAGCGGCCGCGTCCCTCTAGCACGCTCGCCCATGTCGTTGGTGCTCCCGTAATCGAGCGCCAGCCACGCTTCGCTCGGCGTCCGTTGCAGCATCCAGCCGTAGTAGACGAGCTGCATGGCCCAGGGATAGGTCGCCCTGTTGGCGCGCTCCCGCTCAGCGTACTTTAGCATGCCGTCATCATCATAGTGCGGGAGGAACGCGTTCGGCCGCTCTGCGAGCAGGGCAGGCATGTTGCGGCTCATGTCGTCGGCGTTGAGGAAGCCGTCGGGCATGCCGCTCATCGAGAACATGTCGTCGATGTTGTGGAGCACCTCGTGGATCATGATCTGCGAGATGCGGCCGGGGTCCCAGGCGAAGACGCCGATCGAGTTATAGCCGGCGTCGCCCAGGAACCGCCCGTCGGGGCCGACGGCGCCGCCGCCGTAGGCGAGTGTCGCCCCTTCGGGGTTGGCGTTGTTCCAGGCGTAGAGGGCTATCACCTCGTCGAACTCGTAGCCGAGCATGCCGAGCGCGACGAGCTCGTCCTCGATATCCTCGCGGGCCAGGTAGTAACGGCCGGGCGCGACCTCGGAGACATCGGCGAGCGCGAGCTCACGGTCGATCTGTAGGAGCGAGATACCGAACTCCACGGCGTCGCCCGCCGCGGTGCGATAGAAGTCGACGAACTCCACGACCTCCTCGTGGACCCGCTCCACCTGCTGGCGCGTCAGCTGTTGCGAGAACGAGCGGGTGTAGAGGACGATGAGGAGCTCGAGGCGACGCACCTGCGGGGCGGTCCCCTGTGACTCGAGCGCGCGCGCGACGACCGGCGTCAGGCAGACGCAGAGCACGAGCGCCGCAGTCGCCAGCGGACGGCATAAGCAGGTCGCGAATCGGTCCATAGCCCAAGAGGTTAGGTGCGCGGGGTTGGCGACCGATCAGATGCGAGACTAGACTGTTGCCGGAAACATGTCAACGAGAGACTCCGCCAGAGACCTGACGCCACTCGAGCTCGCCCGTGCGGCGTTCGAGAAGGCGTTCGCGGGCCGGCCCGCCTACCTGAGCCGTGCTCCCGGCCGCGTGAACCTGATCGGCGGTCACGTCGACTACAACGACGGGCTCGTGCTGCCGGTGGCCGTGGACCTCGAGATCGCCGTCGCCTTCAAGCACCGCGACGATCGACACGTTCACATCTACGCCGATCAGTTCGACGAGACCGCCGAGTTCGATGTCGCCGAGCTCGAGCCCGGCTCGGTCAGCGGCTGGGCGGCCTATCCAGCGGGTGTCGCCTGGGCGATCGCCCGGGCAGGCCTGCCGGTCAGCGGCCTCGATGCCGCCGTGTCAGGGAACATCCCGATCGGCGGCGGCCTGTCATCGTCTGCAGCCCTCGAGGTCGCCTTCGCCGCGGCTTTTCGACAGGTCTCGGGGCTCGAGCTCCCCGAGCTCAAGCTCGCCCAACTCAGCCAGACCGCCGAGAACCATTTCGTCGGCGTCCGCTGCGGCATAATGGATCAGGTCACCGCCGCCTGCGCGCTCCCCGGCACAGCGCTGCTCCTCGACTGCCGCAGCCTGGCCGTCCGCCATGTGCCGTTGCCGCCGGCCATGCGGATCGTCGTACTCTGCACCGGCGTCCAACGCGAACTCCGCGACTCCGAGTACAACAACAGGCGGCGCGAATGCGAAGAGGCGGTGAGCCGCTTGAGCGCGGTAGACGACGACATTCGCTCACTACGCGATGTGGACCCCGAGGGGCTGCAGTCGCTGCTCCGCCACCTTCCGCCGCCGCTCGACCGGCGCGTCCGCCACGTCGTCGGCGAGATCGAGCGCGTCCAGCTGGCCGCCGCAGCGCTCGAGGCCAATGAGACCGAGCGCTTCGGCGAGCTGATGTTCGCATCCCACCGCTCGCTGCGCGACGACTATCAGGTCAGCTCCGAGGAACTGGACGGCCTGGTCGAGCTGGCACGACAGGCGCCCGCAATCGTCGGCGCGCGGCTCACCGGCGCCGGTTTCGGCGGCTGCACGGTCAATCTGGTTACCGCCGCGCTGGTCGACGATTTCTTGAGCTACGTCACGGAGAACTACGACAGGCTCTACGGTCGTGAGGCCGACGAGTTCATCACCGATGCGGCCCGCGGCGTGACCGTAGAGAAGGTCGGCTGGTAAGCACGTAGACTCTGCGGACCGCACGTAGGCGCGCGCGCTTCAATTCTCCGCAAGACCCTCTATCTCCTCCTCGCTCAGGTCCTCCGCCCATCTGCGGAGCTGCTCCTTGTGGCCCGCAACGTACAGCGCGTGTGACTCGTCCTTCGGGACCTCGGCCTCGGATGGCACGCACACCATCCAGGCACCCCAGCTGCCGCCCTTCATACGCCCAGCCTCGATGCTGAAGAAGCGGCCGTCGGTGAGAAAGCCCGAGCGTAGAATATCGACTTGCTTCTTCTCCATGGCGGTACCTCCGAGCCCCTGACGTCCTACGAGCGCCCGTACCGGGTCCCGCCGAGCGGAACGCTCAGGCGGAAACTCCGACGACACCGCCAGCAGCGGGGCATCCCCGGAATGCCCGGTCAACGGATCTCTATGAGCGTGTGGGCGAGGAAGGCCGACGGGACGCCGCCACAGCTGGCCAGCGGACCGTAGGAGACAAGAACAACCACGGCTCGAGACTCCGGAGTGGCGGGAACCCCAGGGCCGAGCCTCAGCCCAACGGCGATCTCTTGTAGCAGTTATCGTTCCTCATAACACCGATCCGTTCATTCTGCAACCCTCACCGGCGACCGCCCCGACAGGCCCTACCGCCCGGGAACCCGGGACTCACCCCCTGCATTGAGAGGGATGGAATTCGGTTAGGTTGGCGATGAGTCGATCTCGAACCTATGTTGCAGGTCCATGCCTGATTTCCCAACGCGGTTTCAGGAGGCCGTCGGCTCCGGCGCCGTCCTCGTGCAGGCCCCGGGCACCCGCGAGTCCGAGCAGGCGTTCGCGAGATCCGTGGCCGCCGGGCTCAGCGACGAGCCGAAGTGGCTGCACTGCCGCTTCCTCTACGACGCCGAGGGTAGCCGGCTGTTCGAGGAGATCACCCGGCAGCCCGAGTACTACCCGACGCGCACCGAGGCCGCGATCCTGGCGCGGTACGCCGACGAGATCCGACGCTTCACCGGCCCGGTCACCCTGGTCGAGTTGGGCTCCGGCTACTCGGTAAAGACCGAGTATCTGCTCTCCGCCTATTCCCAGGACGGAGGACAGCTCCGCTACGTCCCGGTCGACGTCAGTGGCAGCGCGCTGCGTGCGGCGAGCCGCTCCATCGCCGAGAGCTTCACGGACGTCGATTTCACCGGGATCAACGGGACCTACCGCAGCGCCTTTCCCGTACTGCGTCAGTTGTCACCGCAGATGCTCATCTTCCTCGGTAGCAGCATCGGCAACTTCAACGAGGCCGAGACGATTTCATTCTGGCGCAGCGTCGCCGACCATCTGCCGGTAGGTGATTTCTTCCTGCTCGGCGTCGACCTGGTGAAGGACACCGCCGTGCTCGAGGCGGCCTACAACGATGCCGCCGGGGTTACCGCGAAGTTCACGAAGAACTACTTCGCCCGCATCAATCGGGAGCTGGGCGCCGAGCTCGATCTATCGCAGATCGAGCACGAAGCGATCTGGAGTCCTGCGCTCGAGCGGGTCGAGATCTACGCACGCTTCCATACCGACCAGCGGCTCTACGTACAGCCACTCGATCAGACGTTCCAGATCGGCGCCGGCGAGCGTATCCTGATCGAGATCAGCCGCAAGTACCGGCTGTCGAAGCTGCAGCGTGAGCTGGCCGCGTTCGGCTTCAACCTGGCGCGCGTCTTCACCGACGACAAGAAATGGTTCGCGCTCCTGCTGCTCGATCGCACCGACGACGTGCTGCTCGGCACCGCCTATCCGCCTGCAGCTCGGTGATCCACGCATGAGTCCGCGATGAGCCGTCAGCGTGCGGCGATGCGTGTCGGCATCGAGGAACGAGCTGGGCTCTGCGGCATCTGCCCCGCCGGCTGCTGGGTGACCGTCACCCTGGAGAACGGGCGGATAACGGGCGCCTGGCCGCAAGACCATCCGCTGGGAATGATCTGCACCAACGGCGCGCACTCGGCCGAGATCGTGCACGACCCCGACCGCCTCCGCCACCCGCTGCGCCGTGTAGGCCCCAAGGGCACCTACGAGTTCGAGCGCATAAGCTGGGACGACGCGTTCGGAATCATCGTCGAGCGCCTCGCCACGATTAGGGATGAGTCGGGGCCGGAAGCGACCGCCATCTACACGGGCCGCGGTAGCTTCGAGTTGGCGCTCTGCGACGTGTTCCAACCGGCCGGAGTAGCCATCTCGTCCGCTTCGAGTGTGCTCTTCCCTTTCGGCTCACCCAACACTCTTGGTGTGGGCGCCCTCTGCTACGTGTCGTTCGCGATGATCGCGCCGCACGTCACGTTCGGCGAATACTACCACACCACGGATCACGACATCGAGAACGCCGAGCTCGTCGTGATCTGGGGCGCCAACCCCGCCACCGATTCGCCACCGCTGGCCCACGAACAGATCAAGCGGGCCGTGCTGCGCGGCGCCCGGGTCGTCTGCGTCGACCCGCAACGCAACCATACGGCGCGTGAGGTGGACGCCGAATGGATCCCGATTCGTCCGGGCACCGACGGCGCGCTGGCGCTCGGCATGATCAACGTGTTGATCGAGGAAGAGCTCTGCGACGAGGAGTTCGTGAAGCACTGGACCGTCGGCTTCGACGAGCTGGCCCAGTACGTTCAGCACTATCGACCGGAAGTAGTCGAGGAGATCACCGGAGTGCCGGCGACGACAGTCGTCGACCTGGCGCGCCGTATCGCCCGGGCCCGCGGCGCCTGCCCGATCATGTACACGGGGCTCGAGTACTCCGACAGCGGCGTCCAGGCGATCCGCGCGGTGTTCACGCTCTGGGCGCTGGCCGGCCAGCTCGACGTGCCCGGCGGCCTCACCATCCGCATGCGGGAGAGCCAGTTCCCGATCAACCGGACTGGGCTCATTCCGAATCCCAACGTGAAGAAAGCGCTGGGCCGCGATCGCTTTCCCGTCTACAGCATGTACCGCGGCGAGTCGCACGCGATCGCGCTGCCCGACTCGGTGCTCAAGGGCGAACCGTACAGGATCCGCGGACTCATCATACTGGGCGGCTCGATCATCACCGCTTGGCCGGAGCCGCGGGTCTGGCGGGAGACGCTGAACGCTCTCGACTTCCTCGTCAGCATCAACCGCCACCACACGGCCGACTCCGCTTACGCCGACATTGTCCTGCCGGCTACCACGATGTACGAGATCACATCCTACGTGACCTACGGCCCGATCTTCAAGATCCGCGAGAAACTGGTCGAGCCCGTCGGCGAAGCGCGGAACGACTACCTCATCCTCACGGAGCTGGCGGACCGTCTCGGATACGGCGACGCCTATCCACGTAGCGAGGAAGACCTGCTGCGCCACGTGCTCGAGGGCTCCGGCTTCACCCTGGAACAGGTGCGCGAGGCCGGCGGCGAAGTGCAGAGCCCCACAGCTATGATGCAGTACAGGAAATGGGAGAAGGGTATGCTGCGCGAGGGCGGCGAGCCCGGCTTCGCTACGCCGTCGGGCAAGTTCGAGATCGCCTCCAGCGTTCTCGAGGAGCACGGCTACGATGCTTTACCCGTCTACACCGAGCCGGGCGAAGGACCGTTGGCGCAGCCGGAGCTGTCGGGAAGCTACCCGCTCGTCTTCAACTCGGGCACGCGTATCTTCGCCGACTTCCGAAGCCAGCATCACGGGGTACCTGGCCTGAGCCGCAAGGCGCCCGCCCCGCAGGTAACGATGCATACGCGCGATGCGGCGGCGCGCGGCATCGAGAGCGGCGACTGGGTCTGGGTGGCGACGCCGCGCGGCAGGGTCCGCTTCCAGGCGCGGGTCACCGACGACATCGTCGAGGGCGCCATCGACGCCAACATGGGGGGCGGTGGCCCACTCGGTCCGAGCGAGTGGCAGGAGTGCAACGTCAACGAGCTCACAGACCTCAGCCGCTACGACCCGATCTCCGGCTTCCCGGTCTACAAGGCGCTGCTCTGCGATGTGGTGAGAGCGGAGGGCTCCGACCGGTCGGGGCGCGTCACCGAAGACGAGAGCGAGGCGGTGGTCGAGGTCTCCGGGCCGCCCAGGCCGCGCAGACGGGCCTACCTGGATCACAACGCCACAACGCCGGTGGACCCCGAGGTGCTCGAGGCGATCCTCCCGTTCCTGGAGGAAGAGTACGGCAACCCATCCAGCATTCACAGCCGCGGGGTCGAGGCGCGTGACGCGGTGGAGGCGGCGCGCAGGAAGGTGGCCCAGGCCCTGAACTGCACGGCGCGCCGCATTCTGTTTACGGGCGGCGGCTCCGAGTCGGACAACCTGGCGATCAAGGGCGTGGCGTTCGCGCGACGCGAGGCGGGTAACCACATCATCACGTCGGCGGTCGAGCATCCGGCGGTGCTCCGGACCTGCGAGTCGCTCGAGGAGTTCGGCTTCGAGGTCACCTACCTCGACGTCGATTCCGACGGCATCGTCCACCCCCAGGCGCTCGCCGGCGCCATCACCCCACGGACGATCCTCGTCAGCTTGATGATGGCGAACAGCGAGGTCGGCACGATCAACCCGATCGCCGAGCTGGCCCGTGTCGCTCACGACCGCGCTGTTCTGTTTCACACCGATGCCGTACAGGGGCTCGGCAAGTTGCCGATCGATGTCGAAGAACTCGACGCCGACCTGCTCTCGGTCTCCAGCCACAAGGTCCACGGGCCGAAAGGGGTCGGCGCACTCTATGTGCGGCAGGGCGTCGAGCTGGCGCCGGTCATCCACGGCGGCGGTCAGGAGCGCAAGCTGCGCGCCGGCACCGAGAACGTCCCGGGCATAGTGGGGTTCGGCAAGGCGTGCGAGCTCGGCGTGCGGCGGTTGAACCACAACGAGATGGAGCGGGTGCGCGAGCTGCGTGACAAGTTGGAAGCGGGTATCCGGCGGATCGTACCCGGGGCGAAGCTCAACGGACATGTGAGGCAGCGCCTGCCCAACACCCTCAACATGACGTTGCCCGAGCTGCGCGGCGAATCGCTGGTCCTCTTCCTGGACCGGCAAGGCGTCTTCTTCTCGTCCGGTTCCGCCTGCAAGTCGGGCAATCCCGAGCCCTCGCACGTGCTGGTGGCGATGGGGCTGAGCGACGAGGACGCGCACTGCGCGATCCGCATGTCGCTGGGCGTCGGCAACACGGACGAGGATATCGACTACGTCCTGGCGAGCCTGGCCAAGGTGATCGGCGACCGCCAGAGCAGCGTGCGTTTCGTCGGCTGCCGCTAGGGCCTCGCTTGCGCGCTCCGCCCCCGGGGACGCAGCTTACGCCACGGGAGCCGACCTCACCCAATCCGGGCTACTCCAGGCGGAGCCGACTTCGGTGGACGGAATTCAAGGGTTCCTGAAGGAGCTCAAGCGGCGCAAGGTCTACCACGTCGCGGCCGCGTACGTGGCAGCTTCGATCGTGGTCGCCACGGCGACGGCCGAGCTGTTCGACGACCTGCTTCTCCCCGACTGGACTCCTCGCCTGGTGATTCTGCTCCTCGTGATCGGCTTCCCCATCGCCCTCGTCCTCGCCTGGGCCTACGAGGTGAGGCCGGAGGGCGGCGTCCAGGCCGCCGCAGAAGAGAAGGCGCACGCGGCGAGGCCCGGGCCGCCACCTGACTCTGGCGCACCCCGAGCGACATCGCGCTCGGTTGCCGTCCTGCCGTTCGACAACATGAGCCCGGAGCCGGAGAGCGAGTATTTCTCCGACGGCATCACCGAAGAGCTGACCAACTCGCTGGCGCGCGTCAGAGACCTGAAGGTGGCAGCCCGGACCTCGGCCTTCACCTTTCGGGCCAGTCGAGCCGACGTGCGGCAGA
>JASFTY010000026.1:0-16247 GCA_050050535.1 Gemmatimonadales bacterium
TCGCGGCGCGAAGCGACGGTGATGGCCAGCCAGCGCCCGTCGGCGCTCAGGTCGAGCACTCGGGCGGATGCCACGTCGAGCACATCCTCGACGGTGAACTCGCCGCCGGACGACAGATGAGACCGCTGACCCGATAGGCTCTCGGGTACAGCCGCCGACAGGGTGAGAAGTAGCAGCGTGAAGCAGACGACAGGAACGAATCGCCGACCGTCCGAGCGCGACATGGCAGCATCCTCGTGATAGGAGTATCGGTATGAACTGCCCCAATCTCAGGCAAAGCGATCGGGGCGTCCAGCCCCCGGGTGAGGTCGAGCATGCACCCCTTGGATAGAGTGACCCCCGGAGCCTGTCGAATCACGAGCCCGCATCGTAGACTTGGTGGTGACATCACTCAAGGGAGGACGCGATGAAGAGGAACGTCTGCGGTCTGGTCCTTTTGTGTGCCGCCGTCGTGGCGGTCGTTCGTCCTGCAACGGCGCAGGAAGAGCTGGAGGCTCTCGAAGAGATCGCGATCGTCGAGCACAAGGTGATGATGCCGATGCGCGATGGCGTCAGACTGGCGACGGACATCTACCGCCCGAAGACCGATGAGCCCGTACCGACGATCTTCGTGCGAACGCCTTACAACTTCAATCTATATCGGGACGGCGAGTTCCAGGCGTGGCGGCTGCGTGCTCCGGCCGATGCGGTGAGGCGCGGCTACGCGTACGTGATTCAGAACGAGCGCGGCAAGTTCTTCTCGGAAGGCGAGTGGGACATCCTGGGCCCGCCGAAGAGCGACGGCTACGATGCGCTCAGCTGGATCGCCGAGCAGCCGTGGTCGAACGGCAAGGTGGGGACGCTGGGGTGCTCCTCGACCGCCGAGTGGCAGATGGGGCTGGCAGCACTGGACCATCCCGCCCACGCCGCCATGGTGCCGCAGGGCTTCGGCGCCGGCGTCGGCCGTGTCGGCGGGTTCTACGAGCAGGGTAACTGGTATCGCGGCGGTGCGGAGCAGATGCTGTTCTTCGTCTGGCTCTACGGTGTCCAGAACACGCAGCGGCCGATGTTCCCTAGCGACATCTCGCGCGAAGACATGGTGCGATTGTCGACGTACTTCGACCTGGCACCGGAGATGCCGCGAGTGGACTGGAGCGAGGCGCTCTGGCATCTGCCCGTCGAGGACATCATGAGGAGCGTTGACGGCCCGAAGGGCATCTTCGCCGATTCGGCGCCGGTGGCCACCGGCGGCCGCATGATCCAGCGTACGCCGGACGACCCCGCCTGGTACAAGGGCGGCCTGTATCACGACGACGAGCCCTTCGGCGTACCCAGCCTGTGGTTCATGTCGTGGTATGACGTCTCCGTAGGCCCCAATCTGGCGCTGTTCAATCATGTACGGCACAACGCGGAGGACCCGGAGGTCGCCGAGAACCAGTTCGCGGTCGTCGCGCCGGTGACGCACTGCGCGTACACGCGCGCCTCGGAGGCGACGATCGTCGGCGAGCGGGTCGTCGGCGACGCCCGACTCGACTACCGCGGGCTCATCAACGCCTGGTTCGACTACTGGCTGAAAGGCGAAGCGAACGGGATCGCCGATACGCTGCCCAGAGTGCGCTACTATACGATGGGCTCGAACGAGTGGCAGACCTCCTCGACTTGGCCGCCGCAGCACGCCGAGCTAGTGACCTACTACCTCGAAAGCGATGGTAGCGCGAACACGCTGAACGGCGACGGCAGGCTCACTATGGCGCGGCCCGGGCCCGAGGACAAAGCCGACAGCTTCACCTACGACCCGATGGACCCCGTGACGTCATACGGCGGCAACGTCTGTTGCACCGGCGGCGCCATAGACGCTGGCGCGTTCGATCAGCGGCAGATGGAGGAACGACAGGACATTCTCGTCTATACGTCGGAGCCGCTGGAAGAGGGCATCGAGGTGAGCGGGACGATCGAGATCACGCTGTACGTGTCGTCGGATGCCAGGGACACCGACTTCACGGTGAAGCTGATCGACGTCTATCCCGACGGGCGGGCCTACAATCTGGATGAGACCATCCAGCGGGCGCGATATCGCGAGGGCTACGACAGACAGGTCTTCATTGAGGAGGGCAGGGTGTACGAGCTGCCGGTGAGCCCGATGTCGACCAGCAATTACTTCGCTGCCGGGCACCGGATCCGGATCGAGGTCTCGAGCAGCAACTTCCCGAGGTTCACCCGCAACCTCAACACGGGCGGCAACAACTACGACGAGACGGAAGGCGTCGTGGCACACAACACGGTGCACCACTCCCGGCAGTATCCGTCGCACATCAAGCTGCCGATTGTGAGACGATAGTCTCGGAGGCAAGAGTGAAGTATATCCTCGGCATCGCCGCGGTCTTCATCGGCACATGCGCGGGCTGCGATCACGCCAGCTCGCCGGGCCAGGCCGATCTCGTGCTGCGCCACGGACGGGTCATTACGATGGACCCGGCCAGGCCGCAGGCCGAAGCGCTGGCCGTCGCGGGCGAGTTGATCGTTGCGGTGGGTAGTGATAGTGAGATCGACGCGTACGTCGGAGATAGTACTCGCGCCATCGACCTGGATGGACAGCTTGCCGTGCCCGGCCTGATCGAAGGGCACGGGCACTTCATGAGCCTCGGCGCGTCGCTGATGCAGCTCGATCTGCGGCCAGCGCGGGACTGGGACGAGATTGTCGGGATGGTGGCCGACGCCGTCGTTCGCGCGGACCCCGGCGCGTGGATCGTGGGGCGGGGATGGCATCAGGACAAGTGGGACCGCCCACCTGAACCGGCGGTCGAGGGGCTGCCGGTGCACCACAGCCTGAGCAAGGTCAGCCCGCACAATCCTGTCATGCTGATCCACGTCAGCGGGCACGGCGTCTTCGTCAACGCCCGCGCGCTGCAGCGGATCGGCGTCTCGCGTGACACACCCGACCCCGAGGGCGGCGAGTTCGTTCGCGACGAGAATGGCGAACCGACCGGGATGCTGCGCGAGAGCGCCCAAGACCTGGCCAGGACCGCGGTAGCTGAGTATCGCGGCAGGCGCTCGGCCGAGGAGGTCGAGTCGGAGCTTCGCCGCCAGGTGGAGCTGGCGGGTGCAGAGGCGCTCGCCAACGGAATCACGAGCTTCCACGACATGGGCGAGTCATTCGAGACCATCGATCTGCTCGAGCAGCTGGCCGGTGAGGGCAAGCTGCCGATCCGGCTCTACGTGCACGTCGAGGAGCCCAGCGAAGTAATGGCGGAGCGCTTGGCCGACTATCGCATGATCGGGTACGGCGACGGATTCCTGACGGTCCGTGCCATCGGCGAGCGGGTACTCGATGGAGCGCTGGGCACGCACGGGGGTTGGCTACTCGAGCCTTACAGTGACCTGCCGCGCAGCACCGGGTTCAACGTCATCCCGGTCGCCGAGATCCGGCGATCGGCCGAGCTCGCCGCCCAGCACGGCTATCAGATGGCCATCCAGGGGATCGGGGATCGGGCCGTGCGGGAGCTGCTGGACATCTATGAGGACGTGTTCGCCCGGTACCCCGCCCAGGGCGACTTCCGCTGGCGGATCGAACATTGTCAGGTGATCCATCCGGACGACCTGCCGCGGTTCGCCGAGCTTGGGGTTATCGCGTCGGTGCGGGGCGTTTTCGCCACCTCGGATGGGCCTTGGGTGATCGATCGGCTAGGTGAGGAGCGAGCTCGGGAGCGGGGATACCTGTATCAAGACCTGTTCCGTTCCGGGGCAGTCGTCGTGAACGGCACCGATCCACCGGTCGAGGACATCGATCCCATCGCTAACTTCTATCGGTCGGTCACTCGGATGATGGAGGACGGATCGGTCTTCTTCCCAGAGCAGCGGATGACCCGGGAGCAAGCGTTGGCATCGTATACGGTGAACCCCGCCTACGCGGCGTTCGAGGAAGACCTCAAGGGCACGCTGAGCGTCGGCAAGCTGGCGGATATCACCGTTCTCTCCCAGGACATCATGACGATCCCGGAGGAAGAGATTCTGGACACGGAGGTGGTCTACACGATCATCGCCGGCAAGGTGCGCTACTCGAGGGCTCGCTAGACGCGCTGTCCGCTCCACCGAGCGGTGAATTGCTGGTTGCAGGCCTACGCGTTACTGCGCTTCTGCCGTACCGCCCTCCGTCATTGTTTCGCGAGTACGTCTACGACATTCACGCGCGTGGCTCGCCGCGCTGGCAGAGACGCGGCCAGCGTCGTCACCAACGCGATGATTCCGATGGCGGCGACATAGGCTGGCGCGTCAAATGGCTCGATGCCGTACAGGAGTGGGCGAATCAGGAGTGTTGCGGGATACGCTGCGAGTAGTCCCAGGAGCAGTCCGGGCCCAACCATCGTCCAGCCTTGACCCAGGATCATACGGACTAGCTGGCCGCTCGATGCCCCGACGGCGAGGCGGATGCCGATCTCGTTAGCCCGCTGGTTGACGTGGTAGGCGAGTACACCGTAGAGTCCGACCCCCGTCAAGATCAGAGCCACGGTGGAGAATAGCGAAAGAGCCGTCACCACGACCCGGAAGCCAGCTTGCCAGCCGTCCACTACAGAAGCCATGCTGGCAGGTCGGGCAAAGAGGACGTTTGGGTCCTTTCGTTCAACCAGGTCGTCGACCGCGCTCACCAGTCGGCGCGGATCTCCCGACGTTCGTACTATCAGGCCCATACTTGATCCGCCGACTTGCCTGGCCGACATGTACATCGCGGCGTCCGGTGCTCGACGAAGTCCGTTCAGGCGAATATCGCCTACCACACCGATCACTAAGAAGGGCTGGTCTACAGGACTGAAGCGGACACGCACTGTGCGACCGACGGGATCGGATTCTCCAAACAGGCTCCGCGCCGCAATCTCGCTCAGCACGATCACGGGATAACTGTTCGCACCGTCGGACTCCGATATGTCCCGCCCTCTGACGAGTGGAATGCCCGTGGTCTCGAAGTACCCGGGCGAAACCCACCGGGCCATAGCGAAGAAACTCGCCTGGTTCGTCGGAGGCGGCTGGTCTGCGGGCCAGACGGGCCAGTCGGTGCCGAGGTCGCGCAGCGGCAGCTTGCTGATCAACGCGGCCGAGGACACACCTGGGAGGGCTTGCACTTCCTCGAGCAACGATCCGAAGAACAGGTCACGCTCGGCAGGCGTCGCGTAGTCGTCTTCTTGAATGCCGACCTGACCGGTGAGGAGGCCTCGAGGGTCAAAGCCAAGGTCCACTGCTGAGAGTTGCGCCAGGCTACGGATGAGCGTACCCGAGCCCACCACCAGAGCGATGGAGATGGCGACCTGCATGACCACGTACGTCCTTTGCAGCCGCCTGCTGGGGGCTCCTTGAGAGAAAAGCCTGGCTGATCCCAACTGCCGTGCGGGATGCAGCGCCGTGCCCCGCAGGGCAGGAATGACGCCTACCAAGAGTCCACTGGCGATCGAGACCCCGAGGGTGAAGGCCAGCGCTGCGGAGTTCACGAGGGGACGTTCCAACCCCAGGCCGCCGATCGGTAGCAAGCGGAGCAGCCCGTCCTGCAACAGGTAAGCGACGCCGATACCCAAGAGACCGGCGGTGCACGTGAGAACCACGCTTTCGGTCAGCAGCTGGCGGAGCAGACGGCTCCTCGACGCACCCAACGCTGCACGCATCGCGATCTCAGATGCGCGCCGCTCTCCCCGTGCCAGGAGTAGGCCGGCTACATTGGCGCAAGCGATGAGCAATACCAAGGCCGTTGTGGCCATCAGCAGTTGCAGATTCAAGCTGACTCCCCGCACCATGAATTGATGTAGGTCTGTGAGCCACAGGCTCTTGCCTCGGTTGGTCTCGGGATACGCCTCTGCAAGGCCGGCGGCGATGGCGCCGGTCTCAACCACGGCTTGTTCGATCTGTACACCCGGCTTCATGCGGCCGACGACTAGGAGACTGTGAGAGTCCCGAGTACGGTCAATTGGCACATCCCGATCAATCAGATGCCACACGTCGACATCGAATAGGAAGCGAAAGCCGCGCGGCATCACGCCGATAATCGTGTAGGCGAAACCATCCAAATGGATCGTGCTGCCGACTGCACCAGGCTCGCCGCCGAACCGGGTCTGCCATAAGCCGTGGTCGATCAACACGACGTTCCCATCACCCTGTTGCTCGTCTTCCAGCAAGAAGGACCGGCCGACGATCGGGTCCACTTTCAGAGTCTTGAACAGATTCCAGGTAACGAAGATCGCCCGTAGCAGCTGTGCCTCCCGCCCACCCGTCATAGTGCGACTCTGCGTGAACCACCCGAGTGCTGCCAGCTCCTCGAACGACTCGTTGAGTTCCCGATAGTCCAGGTAGTCGACACGAGACACCGGCCCGGCAACTCGTCCGTCCATCGTCTTGCGGCCCACGACTAGACGGTCGGGCTCGTCAAATGGGATGCTGCGCAGCAGAACTGCGTGAATAGTGGTGAACAGCGCGGTACTGGCGCCGATTCCAATCGCGAGAATCAGGATCGCGACGGCCGTGAAGCCGACGTTCTTCCTGAGTGTGCGGGCGGCGTATCTGAGATCGTGAAAGAACGTGTCGATTAGGTACCCCACTCTCCTCTCTCGGACCTTCTCCTTCACCTGCTCGACTCCACCCAGCTCGAGCCGCGCTTCCCGACGAGCCTGTTCAAGGCTCATCCCCGCCCGGACCTTCTCGGCCGTCAGCAGCGCCAGATAGCTCGCCAGCTCCTCACCCAGGTCGCGGTCGAGCTCTTCCTTGCGGAACAGCGAACGAAAGGTGCTGATGATCCGTCTGTATGCCCGCATCGGTCACCTCTCAGGTAGCCTCCAGGACCTTCGTGATCGCCAGAACGACCTGCGCCCAGTTCCGCTTCTCCTCGCCCAGTCGACGCCTGCCCGCCGCGGTCAGCGTGTAGTACTTGGCCCGCCGGTTGTTCGCCGACTCGCCCCACGAGCCCTCGATCCAGCCCTCCTGCTCCAGCCGGTGCAGCGCCGGAAACAGCGAGCCCGGCTTCACCTGGAAGACGCCGCCGGTGACCTGCTCGATGCGTTGGGAGACGCCCAACCCGTGCAGCGGCTGCAGGGACAAGGTCTTGAGGATCAGCATGTCGAGGGTCCCGCGGAGCAGGTCTGTCTTGCCGTCAGCCATCCGCTCTCCTATCGAGTTTCTATAGGTAGCCTCCTATAGGATATCTATAGATATGGACGCCCGCAAGGGGCAAAAGGTTGGAGCCGATCGGGCGGTAACTTATCACTCCGAGAGAACGGCCACGGCGACTGCTGTCTCGGGCGAGGCGACACCGTCTGGGGTCGATCCGCCGGGCTGACCTGAGCGTGTGGTGGCGGGCTAGTCGTCACTCGTACTGGAGCGCCGCCAGCGGATCGACGCGTGTGGCCCGGCGAGCAGGGATGTAGGCGGCTACCAGCCCTACGACAGCCAGGAACACGGTGATGAGCCCGAAGGTCAGCGGATCCGTCGGCTCGACATCGAACAGCATGCCTCTCAGAATGCGCGTCAGCCCGCACGCGGCGGCTAGTCCGACGGCGAGGCCGATCAGCGTCAGGGTTGCCCCCTGGCGGACCGCGAGGCCCAACACGTTCGTCCGGTCGGCGCCGAGCGCCATTCGGATGCCGATTTCGTGCGTGCGCTGGCTGACGTGGTAAGAGACTACGCCATAGATCCCGAGTGTGACCAGCGCCAGCGCCAGGCCTGCGAAGATAGTCAGTAGCGTCATCGCCAGGCGACGAGCTACGACGGTATCGTTTAGAAGCTCACGCATCGTGCGGATGTTGTAGAGCGGCATGGCGGTATCTATGGCGAGCACAGCAGCGCGAAGGGCGGGCACCACGTCGGTCGGATCGCCGGTGGTTCGCAGGATCACGCTGATCGGTGCGTACGCCCCCTGTAGGTATGGCATGTACATCTCGATCGCGGCCTCTTCGGCCACACCGCTCAGTTTGACGTGGCCGACCACGCCGACGATCTCGCGCCAGATCGGAACCTCCAGATCACCGAACGCTATCCTCTGGCCTATCGGATCGACATCCGGGAAGTGGCTGCTGGCGAACTTCTCGTCGATGATGACCACGGATCGAGCGTTCTCGTGGTCGAACTCGTTGAACGTTCGCCCTCTGAGCAGTGGGATCTCCATCGTCCGGAAGTACCCCGGGCTGATCTGCATCCATTCCGTTGACGGGAACTCGCCCGGGTCGGGCCGCGGCCGTCCCTCGATCATGAACCGCGTTTGCCAGCCGGTGCCCGTCACCGGCAACGGGTTGATCAGGCTGGCCGCTTGCACTCCGGGTAGGGACTGCAGCCGCTCCAGGAGCCCATGGTAGAAAGCGCGGCGTGCGTCCGCATCCGCATAGGATGGTCCGGTAAGCACGATCTGGGCGGTCAACACGTTGTCGGGATTGAACCCGGGACTCTCGGTCTGCAATCGCCAGAAACTCTTGACTAGCAGGCCGGCGGCGATAAGCAGGACGAGCGCGAACGCCACTTCCGCGACCACCAGCGTGCTGCGGTAAGGATTACTCCCAGCCGTGGAACCTCTACCGCCCTCTTTCAGCGCACTGTGCAAGTCGGGCCTCGAGCTCTGCAGCGCCGGCGCAAGGCCGAAGAGGCCGCCGGTGAGCAGCGCCAACACGAGGCTGAAGCCGAGGACCGTGCGGTCGATGCCGACCTCGTCAAGCCGCGGCAGGTCCGCCGGACTCACAGCCCTCAGGAGATCGATGCTCCAGTAGGCGGCCAAGATTCCGAGGACGCCGCCGGTCAGCGCGAGCATCACACTTTCGGTCAGCAGTTGGCGTGTCAGACGCCAGCGGCCAGCGCCAAGAGAACTTCGCACGGCGAACTCTCTCGTACGGCCCGTCGCGCGCACCAGCAGCAGGTTGGCCACATTTGCACAGGCGATCAGCAGCACGAGGCCGACGGCACCGAGCAGTATGAACAGAGGCCTCTGGGTGTCGCCGACGACGCGTTCCTGAAGTGACATCGCGCGGACGCCGCGACCGGCGTTCGTATCCGGGTACTGTTCTTCCAAACGACGCGCGACGCTCGCGAGATCCGCCGTGGCCTGTTCGATCGTCACGCCCTCCCTAAGCCGCGCGATGACATTCATGCCCGAGCGACTGTCCCGCTGATTCAGCATTGGGGTATCGGCCCAGAGTCCGATCGGCGTCCAGATCTCCGGCCGCTGATGTTGAAGGAACCACTTGAAGTCGCGTGGCAGCACGCCGACGATGGCGTAGGAGATACCGTTGAGTGTCAGCGTCTGCCCGAGGATCGAGGGTTCTCCGCCGAAACGGCGCTGCCAGATGCCATAGCTCAGGACCGCGACGGGAGTTGCAGCCGGGTGATCGTCGTACTGCTCGAAGGTCCGGCCCAGCAACGGTTGCACGCCGAGCGTCGTGAACATGTTTGCCGACACGTGGGCGCCCATGATCCGTTCGGGATCCGGCACGCCGGTCAAGTTGTAAGTCTGGCCTCTTACGATCGCCATTTGATCGAATGACCGACTCTGCGCCTTCCAATGCAGGTAGTTGAGGTAGGCCACGGATATGAACGGGCTATTGACGTGGCTTTCCATGATGAAGGCGAGCCGATCGGCGTCCTCGTACGGCAGCGGCTTCAGTATGACCGCATTCACCACGCTGAAGATCGTCGTGTTGACGCCGATCCCCAGCGCCAAGGTAACGACTGCAAGAGCGGTGAACCCTGGCGCCTTGCGGAGCATGCGGAACGCGTAGCGGACATCCTGAAGAACTGAGGGCATGATGCGCCTCACGAGATGCGCGGACTGTAACTGGAACTGCGAAAGCTATGCAAAGTCGAGGGCAAGAGGCATGCCGACAAGCCCGTCACCTCAGTTGTGCTATTCTGAAAGACTAGCCGGCTCAAGCTGTGAAGCCCGGTCCCAGCACGTGCGGTTTCGGTACAGCCCTGTCCGTATTCGGACAACCTGCGAACGGTCGCTTGCCGCTGGACCCGCTCTCAGAAGCCGCGGTTGGGAAGACCAGGCAGGGCCGTGGGATATCCGAGGCCATAAACTGAGGGTTGGGAGAGTGGTCTCTCGGGGTGTCGCGCTTTTCCCCCGTTCCGTTGACGATTCGATGAGACGGCCTGAGTACGTTGCTCGCGGTCTGCGAGGCTGCATGGCCGCAGCGCCCGAGTGGTTCCGAGTTCGTCATCTCGTGGCGAGGGTGCCCCCGTGGCGGAATCGGAAGACGCGTCTGCGTGTCAAGCAGATGGCCCTATGGGCCGTGTGGGTTCGAGTCCCACCGGGGGCACGCCAGCCAAGCGAATTGCGTCCTTGACTCGCCGCTGTGGACGGTTTTAGTTTTGCGTTGCTTGACACGCAGTGTTCCGTTCTGTCACGGAACGAGCCCGGGGGTTCTGCCTCCGGGCTCTCTTTTTCGTACCCGATGACTGATGCTGCGCGGGCGCTCAGAGCGTGTAGCCGAGAAGCCGCGGCAGCGCCTCGCTGAGCCAGGGCAGGTATACGACGAGCAGCAGGGCGAGCACCATCACGGCGTAGAAGGGGAGGAGTGCCCGCGTCACGTCGGGCACGGTCGTCTTGCCGATCCCGCAGCCGACGAAGAGGATCGAGCCTACCGGCGGAGTGCAGAGCCCGATACACAGGTTGAGGACCATCATGATGCCGAAGTGTAGCGGTGAGATGCCCAGCTGCACCGCCACCGGTAGAAAGATCGGTGTGAAGATCAGCACGGCCGGCGTCATGTCCATGAAGGTGCCGACGGTCAACAGGGCGAGGTTGATGAACAGGAGGATGAGCACGCGGCTCTCGGTGAGCGAGAGCATGAATGCGGTGAGGTCCTGCGGGATGTTCTCGTAGCTGAGGATCCATGATAGGGCGGTGGAGGTGGCGATGAGCAGCATGACGATGGCCGTCGTCTCGACCGACTTGAGCACGATGTCGGGAAGCTCGCGGATCCGCACCTCGCGATAGGCGACCGCGAGGACGAGCGAGTAGATCACGGCCACGGCGCTCGCTTCGGTAGCCGTGAAGATACCGGCGACGATGCCGCCCATGACGATCACCACCAGGAGCAGGCTGGGGATCGCCCGGACGAAAATCTTCACGCCGTCCATCAGGCCCGAGCGCCCGGCTACCGGGTAGCGGCGTCGGGCGGCGATAACTCCGGCCACCAGCATGAGCGCCAGACCCAGCAGGATGCCGGGCAGGTAACCGGCCACGAAGAGCGCGGCGATGGAGACGCCGCCGCTCGCCAGGGAGTAGACGATCAGCACGTTGCTGGGAGGGATGAGCAGGCCGGTGACCGAGCCGGTCATGGTGACGGCGACGTTGTAGTCGCGCTCGTAGCCCTCGCGCTCCATCGCCGGGACCATGAACCCGCCGATGGCGGACGTGGCAGCGACGGCCGAGCCCGAGATGGTGCCGAAGAACATGCTGGCCAGGATATTGATGTAGGCCAAGCCGCCGGCGAAGCCGCCGACCAGGACCTTGGCGAAGTCGATCAAGCGTCGCGCGATCCCGCCCCGAGCGATGAGCTGGCCCGAAAGGATGAAGAAGGGGATGGCGAGCAGGGCGAAGCTGTCGATCCCGGTCGCCATCCGCAGCGCCGCCGTCGTCACGGCGGGACCCAGCGGGATCGTGAAGAGCATCGCGACCACCGTCGCGACCCCGATGCTCACGGCGATGGGGACATTGAGCGCCAGACAGGCGACGAAGGTCACGACGAGTAGGAGTACGGAAACGTCCATCAGCGGGCCGCCCTTCGGGACACGGCCGCCGCGATCGATTCGAGCGAGAAGACGACCATCAGCAGTCCGGCCAGCGGCACGGCGAGGTACACGTAGCCCATACGGAGCCCTATCGCCGCGGAGATCTGGTCCAGCTGGAAGGCGAGTTGGACGAGACGTAGGCCGCCGACGACCATCGCTGAGAGCGCGAAGAGCAGGACAAGCGCGTGGGCGAGCACGGTCGCGCCCAACTTCACGGGACCGGTGAGCCGTGCGGTCAGCAGGTCGATCCCCAGGTGGGCTCGGGTCCTGAGCGCGTAGGCGGCGCCGAGCAGGCCGATCCAGATGAGGAGAAACCCGGCGAGCTCTTCGGTGAATGAGCTGGGCGCGCGCAGCAGGAAACGGGATGCGACCTGCCAGGTGACGTCGGCGACCATGGCGATCATGAGCAGCACGAGTAGCCGGGCCAGCGCCCGCTCGATGAGCTCGGCCAGGCGCTCCAGTCGAGACGCCACTGAGGGTGGGCGGCCGGTCATCGGGCACCCTCGATGGCGCGCAGCAGGTCGTGTATTGGGGTGTCTCGGTAGCTGTCGTGCAGCGGCTGGACGGCTTCGCGGAACGCGGCCAGCTCGGGCTCGACGATCTCGACGCCCGCGGCGCGCACCCGCTCTAATGCCTCCTCGGACGCCTCGCGCCACAAGCGGCGCTGTTCCACCACCGAGGATGCGACCGCTACCGACAACCAGTCGCGCTCCTGCGGCGAGAGGCTCGCCCAGACGTGCGTGCTGATCAGCAAGACGTCGGGCACCCAGGTGTGCTTGTCCAGCGTGTAGTAGCGGCTCACCTCGTAATGGCGCGACAGGTAGAAGCTGGGCGGGTTGTTCTCGGCGCCGTCCACCACGCCCTGCTGCAGCGCCGAGTAGAGCTCGCCCCAGTCGATGGGTGTGGCGGCGCCACCGAGAGCTTGAACCATGCGGGTGGACGTGATGCTCTTCTGCACCCGGATCTTCAGGCCGCTCAGGTCCTCTGGCCTCCGTATCGGGG
Source organism: Gemmatimonadales bacterium (assembly GCA_050050535.1). GTDB lineage: Bacteria > Gemmatimonadota > Gemmatimonadetes > Palauibacterales > KS3-K002. The sequence continues at coordinate 12,730 of JASFTY010000026.1, forward strand.
TGCTGCTCGTATAGAAGCTGCGCGGCCCCGCGTCGTAGTAGCAGAGCCCCCTCAGGTAGTAGCGCTGACCCGCGAGCAACAGGCGCTGGCCAAGCTCGCCGTCCAGCACCCGCCAGAGGTGCTCCTGATCCCGGAACACGTAGGGGATGCTGAAGACCGTCATCTCGGGGACGAACGACTCCAGCGGGCTCGCCGAAACCTTCGTCATGGCCAGGCTGCCGATCTGCAGCATCTCGATCAGCTCGCGCTCTTCGCCCAGCTGGCCGCCCGGGTAGATGTCGATGCGCATCCTTCCGCCCGACAGCTCGCTCAGCCGGTCCGCCATGTGCACCATCGCCTGGTGCACCGGGTGAGCGACTTCGAGTCCGTGGGCGAGCTTCAGCACGCGCGTGTCGCCCTCACCGCGGCAGCCGGCGGCGGCCAGGACGAGTAGCAGCGAGACGAACCGGCCGGAGCTTGCGCCCATCGCAGTCATACGGTGTGACCCTCTAGCCGATCTCGGGCTCGATGACATGGGCGCCGAGTGCGCCGAGCTGGCGCACGAGCCGCTCGTGCAAGGTATCATCCTCGCAGATGCCGACGATCGCGCCGCCCGAGCCGGTGAGCTTGGCGCAGGCGCCCAGCGCTCGCGCCGCCTCGACCAGCCTGAGATCGCTCTCGCTGATCGCCATGACTCGGCGGCGCAGATCGAAGTTCGCGTTCATCAGGCCGGCGAGCTGCTCGCGATCGCGCGCCAGGATCGCGTCGCGGCCTTCGTCCGCCAGCGCGGCGATGCGGTCCAGGGTCTCGATGACCTGGACGTCGCCTCGCTCCCAGCGGGTCCGGAGATCGTCGAGCGCGTGGCCGGAGACCTTCGCGGGCTGCGTCTGATAGGCGACGTAGAGCCTTGGCAGCAGCTTCGGATCGAGCGGGTCGTAGCGGCCGTGTCCGTGCTCGCTCATGAGCTCCTCGGAGAAGTCCATATAGACGAGGCCCTCGTACACCTGGGCCACCCGGTCCTGCAGCCCGGCGGTGATGCCCAGCTCGTCCGCCTCCGCCGCGAGGATGAGCCCGGGTTGCTTCTGTTTGGGAATCTCGATCTCGTAGAACGCCATCAGGGCGCGCAGCGCCGCGGTGACGATGGCGCTGGAGCCGGCGAGCCCCACCTGCCGCGGGATGGACGACTCGTAGCGGAGCGTGAAGTTCTGCTTCGCGAGAGCGAAGTCGTGCCGGACGCAGTAGTCGTGGAAGACCTTGATCGTCGCCTTCACCAGCCGGGCGCCGCCGTAGTATCCCTGCCGGCCGACGGATTCCGCCAGCTGCTCGACGCTCAGGAAGGTGTCGATATCGGGCTCGCCCGGCTCGACGCGCAGAGTGGACGACTCGGCCAGCCTGACGCGCGCGGCGAAGTTGCGGAGCGCGAACGAGATCGTGCGGCCGAAGTAGCCGTCGGACGGATTGCCCAACAGGCCGACCCGGGCGAATGCGGTTCGCTCGATCGCGGCCCGCGCCACGCCTACAGCTCCGCCATCCCAAGGCCTGCCAGGACGCCGCGCATGTAGGCGAACGACCGCTGCATGCCGGGCAGTGGGTTGGAGGCGTCGATCTCGTACTCCAGGTTCACGTGCCCCGTATACCCCATGGCCGCCAGCTGCCGGAAGATGGCGGGCACCGGCATGGCGCCCTCACCGACGATGCACTGACTCTCGCGGTCGAGCAGGTCCCGCAGGTCCTTGATGTGGACGTCCAGCACGCGGTCACCCGCTTCGGCCAGCGACTCGACCACGTCGACGCCGGTCCGCGCCGCGTGGCCGAGGTCGACGCACAGTCCGACCCGGGGATCCATGTCGCGGATCACCGGCAGCGCCTCGCGCGGCCCCGGGAAGTAGCGGTCCTCTGGCCCGTGGTTGTGGATCGCGACGGCGATGTCGTACTGGCGGACGAAGCGGTCGATGCGCGGCAGCGTGGTCGGCGTGGGCGCGATGACCATGAGTGGCATGCCGCAGGCGCGTGCGTACTCGAAGTAGGTCCGGATGTCGTCGTCATCGTCCTGCTGCAGCGTGATGACGCCGCCACTGACGATCTCGAGTCCTGCATCCTCGAACTCGCGGCGCCCGGCCGCCAGTTCGGCCGGCGAGCTCTCGTACGGTAGGTGGAAGGACTTCACGCTCACGTACCGGGCGCGCAGCGCCCGGATGGCGGCGATGGCAGCGGCGCGGCTCAGCTCGCGCAGCGAGTAGGTCGCGACGCCGAGCTTGATACCCGCTGCGGCGCCGGAGTCGGTGCGGCTGGAGCAGGCGGCGGCCGGTGCTGGTAGCGTCAGCGCCGCGGCACCGAGTGCCGTCGTCTTCAGGAACTCTCGTCGGCTTCTGTCGTGTTCGGTCATGATCACACCTCGGGCTCCCAGCCCGGTTCGTAGTCGCGGGTCCACAGCGCCAGCGCCTCGGCGTCGCCGACGATGCGCCCCGTAGTCGGATCGCACTGGAGCGTGCGTCCGGTGCGCTGCGCGATGTTGCCTAGGTGGCAGAGCAGCACGCTCTTGCGGGCGTCGTCGATGGGAGCGGTAAGTGTGTCCGCGCCGCGGATCGCCGCCAGGAAGTTGGCGATGTGGAGCTCGGTGAGGCTGCCGCCGCCGCGGGTGTCGAGGACGTCGCCCGTATCGCCGCGCAGCCGGCGCCTGATCTCGTTGTTGTCACGGTCGTAGGCCACGTAGCCGGCGCGGTCGATGACCACGGTCCCGTCGGTCCCGTGGATCGCCGCGCCGCGACCGCGCCCCTCGACTGGGCGGCCGTTGCAGCTGCGCCCGTCCCAGGTGATGGTCATGCCGCCGGCGAAATCGTACGACGCGACCTGCGTGTCGGGACACTCCCAATCGTCGTCGAAGTGGTAGCGGCCGCCTGCCGAGTTGACGCGGACCGGGTAGTCGACCCCGAGCGCCCAACGGCAGACGTCGAGCTCGTGTGTGCCGTTGTTGCAGATCTCGCCGGTGCCCCAGCGCCAGAACCAGTGCCAGTTGTAGTGCACGACGTTGTCGCGATACGGTGTGCGTGGCGCCGGGCCCTGCCACAGATCGTAGTCGAGCCAAGCGGGTACCTCGGCCGGCTTACCGCGGCCGATCGGGCCGCGCGTGTTCGCGTACCAGGCGCGTGCGTAGTAGGGCCGGCCGATCATCCCCTCGCGGATCGCGTGCACGGCTTCGATGGATTCCGGTGCCGAGCGCTGCTGGTTCCCCATCTGGACGAGCCGCCCGTAGCGACGTTGCGCCGCGACCAGCAGCTCGCCTTCGTGCGGGTTGTGGCCGCACGGCTTCTCGACGTAGACGTGCTTACCGGCCTGGAGCCCAAGGATCGCGGCGGGCGCGTGCCAGTGGTCCGGTGCGGCGATGACCAGCGCGTCGAGCGCCGGGTCGTCGAGGGCGCGGCGGAAATCGGTGACGCCTACGGGGCGTCGCTCCTGCCAGTCGCTCAGCGCCGCGATCGCGGCGTCCAGCGCGCGGGAATCGACGTCGCAGATGTAACCAACGTCGGCCCCGGCTCTGG
>JASFTY010000027.1:0-16102 GCA_050050535.1 Gemmatimonadales bacterium
CGCAAAGGGCTGCGCGAGAGCCGGGCTCTGCTGAACGCCGCGAGCGTTCCGGCCTTCATCTTCCCGGAGTCGGCTGTGCGGGCGCTCGCCGGAATGGACCGCTACCGGCGCTGGCTGGAGCGACCGATAGGCCGGGTCCGCAACTTCGAGGACGTCGAGGGCGGGCGGGTTGCCCGAATACTCGACGACGCAGGGAAGGCGGGCCGCCTTCGACTGAGCGAGCATGACGCGCTCTCCATGCTCGAGGCGTACGGCATACCGGTGGTGCCGTCGCGGGCGGCGGCAACGGCGGAGGAGGCCGTCGAGGCCGCTGAGTCCGTGGGCTTCCCGGTCGTGCTGAAGGTGATGGCGCCGGAGATCTCGCATAAGTCGGACGTCGGCGGCGTGATCGTCGATCTGGGCTCGGGGCGCGAGGTGAGGGGCGCTTACTACGAGATGATGGAGCGCCTTTCCCAGAGCGGTGTAGCGGAAGACGCGGTCGACGGGGTCCTGGTCCAGCAGATGGTCACCGGTGGGCGCGAGACGATCATCGGGACGACCCTGGACCCGAGCTTCGGCCCGCTGATCATGTTCGGCCTCGGCGGGATCTATGTAGAGGCGCTGGGCGACGTCGCGTTCCGGGCTCACCCCGTCTGCGACATCGACGCCGCCGAGATGATCCGCCAACTGAAAGGCTATAGACTGCTGGAAGGCGTGCGCGGCGAGCCAGGTGTCGATTTCGGCGCGCTGCAGGAGGCGATCCAGCGGATTAGCCAGTTGGTCGGCGACTTCCCACAGATCGCCGAGATCGACATCAATCCCTTCGTCGCCTTCGAGTCGGGACGACGCTCCATGGCGCTCGATGCCCGGGTCGTCCTCGCCAGCGAGGCGGAGCTCGAAGCCACCCCCTTGAGCGGGTGCGGATCCGCCACCGAGGGATCGGGCGTGCGATGAGCTCCGAGCCGCTGGTTTGCGCGAACTGCGGTGCCCCGCTGATCCCGGGAGACAACATCTGCCCCTTCTGCGGCGAGCTCGCCGCGCCCGCCGCACCGCCGCCGCCTCCAACCGCGACCGAACCCTTCGCGCCACCGCCTCCGCGAGCGCCCGCCCCCGTACCGCCGCCGCCTCCGGCCCGGGAGCAGATCGACGCCGCCGGCACCGAGGCGCCCGCCTGGGAGGACCGGAAGACGTATGGGTTCTGGGCCTCGCTGTGGATCACCTGGCGCGAGAGCGTCTTCCGGCCCGTAGCGTTCTTCCGCACCCTGCCGCCCCGTGGCGGTATCGGACCCGCCCTCGGGTTCGCCGTGCTGCTCACCACACTGGGGCTGATGATGAACATCTACTGGGCCACGGTGCAGAGCGCGCTGACGGGGGCGGTTGAGGAAGGCCTTGGAATCATGCTCCTCGGCGGCCTGTTCATGGCGCTGCTCTGGCTCGCCTTCGCCCTGCCGCTCTATGTGGGCTTGCTCTTCGTCATGGCGGGCGTGCTGCACGTCTGCTTCATGGCCGTCGGCGCCGGCCGCCGCGGCTTCGAGGCCACCTTCCGTGCCATTGGCTACTCCTCGGGCCCCGCCGCCTTCGCCATATTCCCGTTCTTCGGACCGCTCATCACACTCGTCTGGGGCACGGTCCTGCTCTTCATCGGCATGCGGGAGGTCCAGCGCACGACGAACGGCAAGACGACGCTGGCGTTCCTGCTGCCGCTCTTCGCCTTCACCCTCCTCTTCACACTGCTCGCCATCGTCCTCGCCGTGATCTTCGCCAGCACGGGCCTCGGCACCTTGGAGTGAGTACCGCAATACCCGATCACCGACGTTCACCGCCAGGCCGCTGCGCTACGACGCGAGATCCAGCCCGGGTGGCGCTACGCCGACCGTCGGGTTTTCCACGACCCGGCGAGAGCGTGGAAAAGTTGTGGGTCGGATCGACACAGCGCACACCGGCACAGCCGACACGCTTCCATTCCCCTGACCAGCCTGTATCTCCCCACCACGCAAAGGGTTGTGAGTGGATGCCTCAAGCTGTGGGCACGATCCGGAAGTGGCTCATCAGCTCCCGCCGCGTCAGCGCTCCGGTACCTGTGGAAAGAGCAGCCCGCGGCACGACCCCCGGCTCGCGCACCCTGCATGGGCCGGATCGATCGCCGCTAGGGCCGGTCCGGGTCCGACCGGGTGACGGAGAGCCGGTCGAGTCGGGCGAGCGGCTGGAGGGTGACGTATGCGACCGGAGTCGCCGACGTGACTTCATACGGAACCGACAACTTCAACTCGCGGTCGATCGCCAAGCGCGACGACGCCGCGGGCGATCTCCGGGTTGCCCGTCGGAGCGGTGTGAGCGATGCACCGAAGTCATCGAGCTTGGTGTGAACGAATTTCGGTCTCGCGGCAAATTCTTTCGAAATCGAGCTGCAGCGTGCACGATGTATTGTAACTTCGTGACGTGCATGTCACGTAGAGTAAGAGTTTGCGTAACCGAACGTCCGCGATTCTGAATTCAGAAGTTTGTGCAAAATCCGTGGTCGGTCGCGGGCCGAGCCATCCGTGTAACTCTAGGAATCAGAATGTCTTAGCCGATGCGACCCGAACGGTCGTTCGAGCGCCGGCGGGCTTGCGCGCCCCCGAAGCTGCTTGTATATAGTGGCGTCGTTTCGAGGTGAGAACTCGCTGCTCTACGGACCTATCCGGGGATTTTCGGCAGAGCGGCCCTTTCCGATAAATCAGAATTTCTCGCAGCCGTCACCCGGCGTGCTCTTGGTGTGTCCCAGACCTGAAGGACCTGACCGAATGCCCGAGTCACGTTCAGTCAACCTCGTTGTGAATCTTCCGGCAGATCTGGCCGACGAGGTCGAGCGTGTACAACAGACCGATCCGGAGTTTATCGAGAGAGTCCTGGCCTACGGGCTAGTCCGGCGAGCAGTGTTTGCTCGTCTGCAGGGCGTGGCCGCCCTGCACCGGCCGTCTGCGTCGTCAGTCGAGTCGACGCTGGAGACGACGACGTTCGAGCTGACGTAGACGGCCGGCCCTCCCCCCCGCCGAGGGCATTGCGCTCCGCTTGTACCCGCCACAAGCCAGCGATCCTTGACCGGCACGCGTGCGCGGTTTAGCATCGTGTTGGTAGCCTGTTGCTGTCGTGCGACGTGGCTGCCCTTGTCGAGGAGGGGGTATGGCGAGGCGAACGGGAAAGGGCGAGCCGCGAGAACCCCGAAAGCCGGTTGCTGACTCGGAAGAGGTTCTCCGAGCCAAGTACCTGGACTACTGCTCCGCTCGTCTCTGTGACGTCTTCATGCAACTGGAAGAGGAGCGGGTCTTCGAGCTCGCCAAGCTGGCCGAGGAAAGGGCAGGCATCGAGCAGGGCGCTCTCAGCTTTCAGCAGATCGCCGACCTGCTGGTCGAGAAACTGATGGACGACCTCGCCCTCCCAGACTTCACCACCTGGGCGCAGGCCTACCAAGAGAACCCCGAGCACTTCGATCCCTACCTGCTGGGTCTTTGGAAGGGCACGGTCGAGTCCCCGGCCACCCGCTGACCGGGGATCGGCGCGTCGATGCGCGGTGCGGCCCCCGGACACCTTAACCCTATTAACGACAACGCGTTGGACATATCGTCCAGGCCGGGGCGCGCCCGGCGCCCGCGCCGCGGCCGCATCGCCCGAGCCCGCTGTGCCGCGGGGTCGCGGGCCTCTTTCAGCGCGCCGCAGCGCGCGGTATGATTCAGCGCACCGTACGGCAGGGAGACCGAAGCGTGACTAGAGAGGGAGAGGTGACGGCAGTGGCGGGCCGGCAGATCAAGGAGGAACCGACGATCGAGATCGGGGGCTGGCAGGTGGAGCTGCGGCTGGCGACCGGCAGGATCGAAGGTGGTGGGCCGCTGAACGTCGCCGAGGAGTGCGGTGGTTACTGTTGTCGACACGGGGTGTACATATCGCTGCCGGAGCGTGATCGGATACTGGAGTATGCGGACCGCGTTCAAGCGCTGATGGATGAGACGCAGACGCTCGACCCGGGCGAGTGGTTCGAGGACAGTGTCGAGGAAGATGAGGACTACCCCGGTGGTCTGTGCGTGGGGACGCTGATGTACGCAGACAAGTGCGTCTTCCTCGACGCCGAGGGGCTGTGCGTTCTACAGGCGCTGGAACCGAGTCTGGACCTGCCGGAGGGTGAGCGGCTGAAGCCGTTCTATTGCCGGCTGTTCCCGCTGACGACGTGGTACGGACGTCTGGAGTTCGACGATTTCTGTGACGGCCTTCGGCCGTGCTGCACGTTGGCGGCGGACGGGCCGACGCGAGCGGTGGATGCGTACGCCTGCGAGCTGCAGCAGGTCCTGGGGGCGAGCGGCTACGAAGAGTTGCGCCGGCGGGCGGAGGAGCTGGAAGCTGAGCGGTCGTCGGATCCGCCGGACGGCTAGCCGGCAGCTACGACCTGAACGCCCACCTTTCTGACCCTTGGGCCGTCGAACTCGGCGAGGAAGACGGCCTGCCATGTGCCGAGCACGATGTCGCCGGCCGCCACGAGCAGTGTAGCGCCCGGGTTCATGAGGCTGGTCTTCACGTGGGAGTCCGAGTTGCCTTCGGCGTGTCGGTAGGCGGACTCGTCGTGCGGTACGAGGTCACCTAGCTTCCAGGCGATGTCCCGAGCCACGTCGGGGTCGGCTCCTTCGTTGACCGTCAGCCCGCAGGTCGTGTGGAACGACCAGAGATGCGCTACGCCCTCTTCGACTCGGGCACGGCGTACCACCTCGCGGACCTGCCCGGTGATCTCGACCAGTTCCTCCCGGCGCGAGGTCCGGATCTCAAGAGTCTCCATGCTGGACGCTCTTCTCTTCGGGGCCCGGATCTTGGCTCTCGCCGGAGCCGGCCCCCTCAGTGGTTTCCGGTTCTTCGGCGGCCGGGGCGCCGGGGGCGGAGTCGGGCGTGAAGAAATCAGCCGGCCGCGGCGAGATGCGCTTCAATTCCGGGCCCGTGTCCGCCTCCCTGCCCGCCTGGGCGATCTCCGACTTCACCTCGTTGAGCGCCTTCTGGAACTCGCGCAGGCTCTTGCCGATCGCCTGTGCGATGCCAGGCAGCCGTCGTGGCCCGAAGAAGATGAGGGCGAAGGCCAGGATCAGCATGAACTCCGCCCAGCCGATGTTGCCTATACCCATGCGACTACACTGCTGCTCGAGAGACCGTGGTGTAGGGACGGACTAAATATACAGTCTGGGTTGGGAAATGGGGATTCGGGCGTTCTCGAATCCCGAATTCCCGGCTATCAGGCATCGGGTGTTGAAAAGGGCCGCCAGGGCGGCCCTCGTTTTCTAGTGGATCGCGCCCTGGAGCGCCTTGACGACCTCGGAGCCGTAAAAGACCTCGATGTACTTGGCCTGGATCTCCGTGACCCTGCGGACCGCCCAGACCAGCTCGACGTGGTTGGGCTCTGTGGCGGGCTGGAGCGGCTTCATCCGGGCCTCTTCCGGCGTGCGATTCCCCTTCTTGTGATTACAGCGCGTGCAGGCCGTGATCACGTTGTGCCAGGTATTCTCACCGCCACGGCAGAGCGGTAGCAAGTGGTCGCGGGTCAGGAACTCGCGGTGCCCGAGCTCGCGGCGGTGGCGCCCACAGTACTGGCAGGTGTAGTGATCGCGTGCGAACAAGAAGGTGTTGGTCACGTGGCGCCGAAAACGCCGCGGGACGTGCACGTACCTGACAAGGCGGATGACGACGGGTGCCGGGAAGACCAGGCTTTCCGACCTGAAGAATCGCGACTCGTCGACCTCGAGCGCCTCGGCCTTCTGGTCGATGACCAAGCGCACGGCGCGTCGCAAGGGGACGATCGTAAGCGGCTCGTAGGACGCGTTGAGCGTCAGACAACCCATGGCTCCACTGGGCCCTTTCCAGCACGCACGAGAGAGTGCTGATTCTTGTCGGGCGGGACACTTTTGTCAAGGACGAGAATCAGGTCCGTCCGGCGGGAAGTCCCTGATATCACAGGCATTGGCTACGCCCGCCTAATGTTAGACACCAGGCGGCCGCGAAGGTGCCAGTGCGGGCCGGGAACGGGCGCGCACGTCGGGTTAGCGGTCGCGCATCTCGATGGACTCGACCGGGTACTCGACGTGGAAGTAGTGGCGCGAGCTTTCGTGGTGCAGGTGGATATGGACCACGATGACGCCGTCGGTCGTCTCGCGGGCGAACCGCGTCACCACGACGCCTTTGGAGAGGCTGACTTGACCGAGGTCGTCGATGTCCTCGGGGTACTCCAGGTGATCGGCGAAATAGGCCTCGCACATCGTGATCAGATTGTGGAGATCCTCGACGGCGGCGGCGTCGTAGGCCCGCTCTCTAGCCCGGCTGTACTTGGGCAGGGCGATGACGGCGAGGAGTCCCATGATGAGGATGACGACGAGCAGTTCGATCAGCGTGAAGCCGCGTCGGCTGGTCAGCATGGCTGCAACCCAGATAGTCGGGAAAGAACGCGGGCGGGTGGCGGCGCGGTGCAGCGCCGCCGACGCGTGTGTTTGTGACCCACGGTCAATCTAGGGCGGCCCGCGCCTATAGCAAGCTGACGGGATCGCGATCGATCTCCAGCCGCAGATCGCCGCCGGGGCGGTCGAAGCGGGTGGCGAAGTAGCCGAGCACGCGGCCCAGCGCGGTGCCCTCGTTGGACTTGAGCAGGAGGTGCCAGCGCCAGCGGCGGCGGATCCGGTCGATGGGGCAGGGCGCGGGGCCGAGCAGTTGGACGGTCTCGATCTGGCGCGCTTCGAGGAGCCCGAGCAGCCAGTTCGCCGCGTTTTCGGCGGCCTCCTGGACCCGTACCTCGTCTCTGGCGGAGATGACCAGGTTGGCGAGGCGGGTGTGCGGAGGGTAGAGGGGCGCGGCGCGCTCCTCGATCTCACGGGCCGCGAAGCCCGCGTAGTCGTGGGTGATGGCGAAGCGGACGGCGTAGTGGTCCGGCATCGCGGTCTGGATCAGAACGTCGCCGCCCGACGGCCCGCGGCCGGCCCGGCCCGCCACCTGGGTGAGGAGCTGGAAGGTCCTCTCGCTGGCCCGGAAATCCGGCAGGTTCAGGCCGACGTCGGCGTTGATGACGCCCACCAGGGTCACGTTCGGAAAATCGAGCCCCTTGGCGATCATCTGGGTGCCCAACAGGATATCCACCTCGCGGCGCTCCACGCGACCCAAGATCTCGTGGTGCGACCATTTGGCGCTCGTCGTGTCGACGTCCATCCGGGCGATCCGGGCGCCGGCGAAGGTCTCGCCGATCACCCGCTCGACCTGCTCGGTCCCAACGCCCCGGTGGCTCAGGCTCGTCGAGCCGCAGTCCGGGCACACCTCCGGGGTCGGCTCATGGTGATTGCAGTAGTGGCAGACCAGACGCGCCGGTCGCCGATGCTGGGTCAGCGAGACGTTGCAGCGCGGGCACGCCCGCACGGCGCCGCAATCGCGGCACTGGGTGAAGTTGGCGTAGCCGCGCCGATTCAGCAGCAAGATCGCCTGCTCGCCACGCCGCAGCCGCTCGTCCAGAGCGTCTCGCAGGGCCGGTGCCAGCACCAGCGGTCCGCCTGGCATCCTGTCGGGCTCCGCCGCAGCGGCGGCACGTGCTCTCCTCAAATCGATGATCTCGACCGCGGGGAGCGGTCGAGCGCCGATCCGCTCGGGCAGCTCGAGGAGCTCCCACTTGCCCAGCCCCACGTTGGACCAGCTCTCCAGCGATGGGGTGGCCGACCCCAGCAGGCAGACGGCGCCGGCACGATGCGCCCGCATCGCGGCGACCTCGCGGGCATGGTAGCGCGGCGGCGGATCGCTCTGCTTGTAGGAAGGCTCGTGCTCCTCGTCGATGACGATGGCGCCCAGGTCACGGACGGGAGCGAAGACGGCCGAGCGGGCGCCGATCACCACCCGCTTCGCTCCGTCGCGCAGCGCGCGCCAGGCGGCGAAGCGCTCGCCGTCGCTGAGCGCCGAATGGAGCAACGCCACGTCGTCGCCGAACGCGGCGCGGAAACGACTCAGCGTCTGTGGTGTCAGCGAGATCTCGGGCACCAGTAGGATCGCGCCACGCCCCCGGCTCAACACCAGATCGCGAAGCAGCTCGATGTAGACCAGCGTCTTGCCGGAACCGGTCACGCCTTTGAGCAGGAAGACGCCCGGCCGATCACGCCGCGTCGCCTCGATCAATCGCCGTATCGCCGCCGCCTGCGCCTCGCTCGGTACGTGCGATGCGCTATCGACGGGGAGCTCGGCAAACGGATCGACTTCCGCCTCCTCCGCGCGTACCTCGGCGACACCCTTGTCGGCCAACCCCTGAACGACCGAGCGGCTGATCCCGAGCCGCTCGGCCAGGTGCGCGACCTCGGAGCGGCCACCCACCGTCTCGAGATACTCGTACAGCTCCCGCTGGCGCCGCGCCCGCCCGAAGAACTGGTCGCGCTCCTGCAGGCTGAGTAGCTCGCGGGTGAGCGCGACGACCTGGCGAGTTCGGGGTCGTTGGTCCACCGCCGGCCCCTCACGCTCGATCGCCACGAGGCCCTTGGCGGCCAGCGCTTCCGACGTCCGCGCCCAGGGTCCGGGGCCGAGCGCCTTGCGGACGCCGCTCAGCTTCACCGGCCCCTTGCGCCGCTCCAGGTGCTCCAGGAGAGTCAGCTCGGTGCGGGTGAGGTCGCGCGCCGGCTCGCCGCGCCGCCGGGTCAGCCGGACCGCAGATTCGGCCGTTAGCAGCGACGGCAGCGCCGCCCGCAGCGTCAGCCCCAGCGGCGCCACGTAATAATCCGCCGCCCACCGGCACAGCGTCAGGAGCTCGTCGTCGAAGACAGGCTCCGCGTCGGGGACGTCTAGGACGTCGCGCACCGTGGCGGGCAAGTCGTGTGGCCCGCTCTCCAGCCGGTTCACCCAGCCGGTCAGCTGTTGGCGCCCGAACGGCACTACGACCCGGCTGCCCGGCGCGATCGCATCGGCCAGGCCGACCGGTACCCGATAGAGGAATGTCCGATAGAGCGGTCGCGGGACCGCGACGTGCGCGAATAGGGTCACCGCCGAATAACGCCCAGGCCGGGCTCCCCACTCAGGTGAATACGCCCGCGCGCGATGCTGATCCCGGTGAATGGGTCCTCGGCCAGCAGGGCGGCGCCGTCGAGGTCGGCGAAGTCGACGAGCGGGGCGAGCTGGGCCGCCGCGGCGATGCCCAGCGACGTCTCGACCATACAGCCGAGCATGACGGAAAGACCGTGTGCGCGCGCCGTGTGGATCATGCGCAGCGCCTCCGTGATCCCCCCGCATTTCGCCAGCTTGATATTGACACCGTCCACGGCGCCGACGAGACGCGGGATGTCCGTGGCCCGCACGCACGACTCGTCGGCGATGATCGGGATCGGCGCACGCTCGCGGACGAAGCGCAGCCCGTCGATGTCGTGCGCCGCCACCGGCTGCTCGACGAACTCGAGGCCGAACCTCTCGAGCGCCCGGATCCGGGCGACCGCCTGCTTCGGTTGCCAGACCGTATTCGCATCCACACGCAGGCGCACATCCGGCGCTTCCTCTCGGACGATCGACAGGACCTTTTCGTCCGCGTCGGTCCCGACCTTCAATTTGAGGATCGGGAACTCGGCCGCCACCGCCTCGCGCACCTTGCGGCGCACGATATCGGCCTCGTCGATCCCCACGGTGAAGCTCGTCCACGGCGCACGACTCGGATCGAGACCGAGCAGCCGCTTCACCGGTACGCCGAGCCGCTTGCCGATCAGGTCGTAGAGCGCCGAGACGATGGCGGCGCGGGCCGACGCGGCCCCGCCCAGGTCGTCGAGGCAGGCAGCCTCGATCTCCTGCACCGCGAATGGGTCGCGCGCCGTCTCCAGCGCGCCCCTGTAGCGCTCGAGGGCGGCGCAGACGCTATCCGCCGTCTCACCATAGTAGGGCGAGGGGTCGGCTTCACCCCAGCCGTCGAGCCCGTCCTCGTCGGTCAGGCGCACCCATACGGCGTACCGTTCACAGTGTGCGGCCCGCGCGATGGTGAAACGATACTTGGTGCGGAGAGTGAGGACCTCGTACTCGAGCTTCACCCTATTCTCCGGGCCTCTCCCGCGGGAAGAAGGCTACCCTTACGAAGTCGTAGGGCGGCCAGGGGCCGGTGAGATCGAACTGGAACTCGGGATGGTCGGCAGCGAGATCTTCCTCGTACTCGACGAAGTTGACCCAGTCGGCCCGGCTCACCAGGAAGGCGGCCGACAGAACGCGCCGGCCTTCCGCAGGGAGCGTAAAGGCGGCGCGCGACCGGCGGCGCAGAGCCGTATAGAAGCTCGCCGCCTGGTCCGCTAGCTCTCCTTCGCTGACGTCGGGCTGTCTGCCCGATGGCTGGACATGCAGTCGCATCTCGAAGGCGCCGTCCAGGAAGGACAGCGCCTCCTCGAAGGCGACGTGCTGATCCCCGAGGAACTCGACGATGTGCTCGCGGTCGCGAAAGACGATCCCATAAGGGGCGGGCACGATCGTCGTACGGCGCATCGCGCGCTCGATGATGGCGCTGTGCTCCCGGATGAGCTCCCTGTTCCACTCGGGTAGGCGGTAAGGGACCGCCCGCACGAGCGCCGCCATGCCGCGATGCTCGATCAGGTCGTCGTCGCCCACCGATCCGATGAGCTTGGCGAGTGCGCGCTCGTGACCCCGGGCCCTCACCACGCCGTGCAGCAGCAGCCCCTTCCGCTCTGCGGCTTGTGGCTCGTCGCCCCCGTCAGCGCTTACAGGTTGCTCGACCTCTCCCATCCTTCGCTCAGCAGCGGATACACATCGTCTTGTGGCTTCGGTGTCGTGACCTCGGGACCGTCGTGCCCGAGATAGACGTTGATCTCGGAGCGGACTCCGATGTTCTCCTCCGCCATGTATACACCGGGCTCGATGGAGAACGCCACACCGGGGAGCAGGGTGCGAACGTCGTGTGTCTCGACGCCGTCGATGTTGGGCCCGAGTCCGTGGATCTCGTTGTCGATGGAGTGGCCGGTACGGTGGTTGAAGCGCTCGATGAATCCGGCCGCCTCGATGACGGCACGGCTCGCCGCGTCCACATCGCAGCCGCGAAGTGGCGAGTCGGGGTCGCCGAAGTGGTCGACCGCGTACTTGACCGCGGCCTCCCGGGCGCCGTGGACCGCGCGCCACACCTCCTGCACACGTCCGGGGATCTCGGCTCCCATGAAGCCCATCCAGGTCTGGTCGGCGAACACCGAGCCGGGCTCCCGCGCCCACAGGTCGATGAGCAGTACGCGGTCCTCGATGATCGGTGCCGCGCCCTGCGGCGTCGGTTCGTAGTGGCCGTCGGCGGCGTTGGCGCCGACGCCGACGATCGTGTCGCCTTCGACCAGGCCCAACTCGTCCATCATCTTGACGATCGACTCCTTGAGCCCCCACTCGCTGAGTCCCGCGCCCGAGCGCACCGCCTCCGCCGCCTGCTTGAAGGCACGCGCCGCGATCCTCGCGACGGCCTTGGATGTACGGCGGTGGCTCTCCAGCTCCGACTCCGTCCAGGTCGCCGCGAACATCGTGGCCAGGTCGCCCGATTCGACCAGCTGCACGCCCGACCGCTTGATCAGGTCGAGAACGCCGGCGGGCACGCGGTCGAGTTGCGGGACCCTGTCGTCCTCCGAGTACTCCAAGGCGACGCGCAGCCCGGGCGTCAATAGCTCCGCCAGCGTCTTCTCCAGCTCCTGCCACTTGAAGTAGACGTGAATCGCGCCCGTCCACTCGCTCCACGGTGGCACCTCCAGCGAGTGGGCGACGGCGACCGGTTCCCCTGTGGACGGGATGAGCACGAAGTAGCGACGGCTGAGCGGCTCGGCGAGCCCCAGCACGCGGCCGGCCACCGGGTTCGTCGCGTGGTAGTCGTAGAGCAGCCAACCGTCGAGCCCGCGCTCGCTGAGTGCCGACTGGATCGCCTGCAAACGCGCCGGATCGATGTGTGCGCGTTGTGCCGTATGAGCCATTGTGGTCCTAGTCCTGTGAGGTCCGCGGGCCAGCGGCCGCGTCGGGTACGCCGTTCGTCTTCGTCCCCCGGATCAGCGTCACGCCGATCGTGCGCTCGTGGCCCAGCAAGCTGCGTATCTCGTATTCCCTCGACAGGGCGCCCTTCAAGCCGCGCCACCCCCAACGCCGCCAGGCGCGCCAGAGGATCGCCAGCTTGTCGGCCAGCGTGAACAGCTCGGCCAGGCGTGTGAATGTGCGACCGCGAATCAGGAAGGGGAAGACCTGGTCCGACCAGTCCTCGACCTGCAGGTCCTCGACACGCGCCTCGCGGAGCGCCCGCTTCCATTCCACCAGCATCAGCGGCGGCGCGCCCAGGTGCCGGATCAGGTTGCGACGTTGGTCCTCGTCCACGTGGCCGGTCCAGATGAGGCCGATGAGCACGACCTTACCGGCGGGCCGGGTCACGCGGCCCAGCTCGGAGACCGCCTTGAACGGGTCGGCGGAACTGGCCAGCCCCAGCTCGCCGATCGTCAGGTCGAACACCCCGTCTTTGTACGGCAGGTCGTCGACGGGAGCGCTCTGATAGTGGACCTTCGAGGTCACGCCTTCGTCGCGGGCCCGTTGCTCCGCCACCTCGATGGCGGCCGGGTCCGGGTCGACGCCGGCGACGTCCGCCGGGTAGTGCTTGGCGAAGAAATTGGCCACGGCCCCCCGGCCGCAGGGGACATCGATCAGCGAGCTCGTCGTTTGGGTGTCGGACAGGCCGGTGAGCTTGGCGATCTGGCGGTAGAGTTGCTGGTCGCCGGTCGAGAAGCCCCGCGAGCGGCTCAGGCGCAGCAGGTCGATCATCGACGGCCCGCGTTCCGGGGCCTTCGGTGGCGTAACAGGTTGCACGGGGTCTCGAGGCTCCCTGGGGGACATGCGCGGAAGTATAGACGGGCCCCGAAAGAGGGTCAACTCGGCTCGAGCCCCGCCAGGGCCGTGATGTGCGCGAGGCCGCACTCGGCCAACAGGCCTAGGTCGTACCCGCCTTCCAGGGCGGAGATGACCCGGCCCTGGCAGTGCGACCGGGCGATCTCGACGACGCGCCGGGTCAGCTCATGGTAGTCGGCCGGCTCGAGCGTGAGTCCGGCGAGCGGGTCGCCGGCGGCGGCATCGAAGCCGGCCGAGATGAAGACGATGTCGGGCCGGAATCCCGAGAGCGCGGTCTCGATTCCGTCGGAGATAGCCCTGACGTAACCGTCGGCTGGCAGGCCCGGTGGCACGGGAAGGTTGAGCGTCGCGCCCTCCCCGGCGCCGTGGCCGCGGTGCAGGCTCTGCCCCGTGCCTGGGTAGTGCGGCCACTGGTGCATCGACAGATAGTAGACGTCGGGATCCTCATAGAAGATCGCCTCGGTCCCGTTCCCGTGATGCACGTCCCAGTCGATGATGAGTGCACGCTCGAGCCCCCTGCTCTGAGCGTAGCGGGCGCCGATCGCCACGTTGTTGAACAGGCAGAAGCCCATCGCCCGGTCTTGGGTTGCGTGATGGCCCGGCGGCCGTGTCAGGCAGAAGGCGTTCGCACCACTTCCGTCCAGCAAGGCATCGATCGCTGTGAGCACGGTCCCGGCCGCCGCCAGCGCCGCCGCCCACGAGCCCGGCGACACGGGGGTGTCAGGGTCGAGGTGCACGATACCGCCGAGATCGGCGGACCGGCGGACCGCCTGGCTCACGCGCTCCACGTGCGAGGAGCGATGCACCAGCGTGAGGTGCTCATCGGCGGCGCGTCCGCTCTCCACCCGCTGGACCCGCCCCGAGAGGCGTGGCATCGAATCATCCAGCGCCTTGTGTAGCGCTCGGAGCCTGTCGGCGCGTTCCGGATGTCCCGGCCCGGTATCGTGCCCCGCGCAGTCGTGATGGTAGACGACCAAGGTTTGCGGGTTCTGCATCAGCTCAGCTCCAGCGTCGGCATGCGAGCGCGCAGAAATTGCTCGCAGTCGCGGATCGGGTAGAGCAGCACGTGCCAGCGCGGGTCGGGCAAAGCCAGCGGCGCCGTCTCGGCCAATAGCCAGCGGCTCAGCTCGTCGGCGAGGGCGATCGTCCCGGCATCGGCTCGGCCTTCGATGCGCGCCAGAGCCCAGTAGATGTCGTGGCCGCCGGGAGGCCGCAACCGCAGGTACCAGCTGTAGACCTCTCCGACCTCCGGGCGCAGCGGCTTGAAGATGGAGGAGCGGTGGCCGGCCCCCATCCGCAGGATGGCCTCCATCGCCGCCGGGGGCAGGAACTGGGTGCGGTGGCTCTTCACCAGGCCGACGGCGCGGCCCGATCTCAGGAGGCCCGGATCGATCGCCAGCGGTCCGTCGACCAGCAGCCAGCCCGTTCCCGGGCTCTCTGCCGCCCAGCGCCTGGCCAGTCGCCGCTCGATGAGCGAGCGGTGCAGCTTCACCGCCGACCGCCCCATCTCGGCGAGCCTGATCGGGTGGAGGTCGGCGGCGCCCGCTCCGCTGTCGATCAGCGCGGCTTCCGGTAGGCCGAGCGCGATGAACCGCTCGGGAGCCAGCAGGGCGTGGGGGAAGGCGAGGATCTCCTCCTCGACCACCGCCCAGGTCGTGAACTCACGCGCGCTACGCTGACGGATCGCCGCCGCCACGTAACCGTGGACGATGGGCACTACGCCGAGGTAGCCGCAGACGCGTGTGTGCTCGATCCCGTCGAGGAAGAACTCGAAGCGCGAATCGAGGGGCGAGCCCACCGGGCAGATGGCGAAGCTCCCGTCGCCCTCGACGATCTCCGCCTCACCGAACGCGGTCGGTTCCGGTGGCGGCTCCGACTGTGGGCCGCCACCGCGGATCGGCTGCCAGCCGGAGCCGAGCCCGTCACCGGCGTCCAGCAGGCGCCGCCAGATCGCCGGAGCGGCGCTCGCCAGCTTCGATCTCGGTTGCTGATCGGTCATAAGGATCCCGATTGGCCAATATCCGACAGTCACCCCCCGGCTCTCAAGGTCTATGTCGAACCGGGATCCTGCAATTCGCCCCCACCCGGACGCCTGGCTATCTCTGGCCGTTGATTCGGGCGCTCCACCCCTCTACCTTCGCCGGGTATGGAGCTCATGCATCAATCCTCCCAGTTCCTCTGGCGATCGGTTCGTGGCGCGCGGTCGAGCGCAGCGCTGGTTGCTGTGGCGCTGCTGGCCGCCGGCTGCGACAACGTGGAGTGGGGCGGCATATCGGTCGAGCTTCGCGAGCCCGTCTATGAGAGCGCCGACACGGGCGCCGCAGCGCTCGATAGCTTAGCCGAGCCACCTCCCCTGGCGATGCCCACCGGGCCGCTGCTGTTCCACGTGCGGCGAACTGACGAGGCCGGGCGGGCCAGGATCGAGCCGGTGGTCGAGCTTCTGGCGGATGGGCCGCGGGCCGTAGGGCCGCTGCGCGCCGAGCGGGCGCCCGAGTATACGGCCGAGTTCATCGCCCGCTACTATGCGACCGACCAGGCGTACACGCTGTTCCGCGGCCGCGCCCGAGTGGGGACCTTTTACGTCGGCGAGCCGGCGGTCAGCGGCTCCGGCCTCTGCTTGCGGTTGCGGGCCTTGGGGCACGTAGAGCTCAGACCGCCGGCCGATACGCTGAGCGAGTTCCTCGCCTGGTCGCCCGGAGCACGAGCCGGCGACGATACGCTCGCCGTCCCCGTGTATCGCTCCGAGATGCTGTCGCTGTCCCAGGTCCTGGCGCGCCTCGGCGTGCGCGAGCGCGAGATCCCGGGCGCCTGGCGGTTCAGGGCGCCGGCCGATCTGCGGGCCCTGCGCGTCGGGACGGGATCGCGGGGCTTCGCGGCGACGTTCGTCGTCGGCGACTCGCTCGGCGCCGGGCCGCCACCCGACTCGGCGGGCTCGGTCTTCATCGTCGCCGATTACGACCCCTCCCGCGGCTACTTCCCGATCTACTTCGACGCCGCCTGGTATGGGCCCGGCCAGAAACGCGCCCTCCGCTGGCTCGATGCCGTCGACCTGGTCGCCGACTCAGAGCTCGAGTGGCTGCTCCGCGCCTACGGACATGCGGGGACCTGGTACGAGCTGGTCGGCCGGCGCAGCGTGCGTGACACCGCCAGGACGGTCCTCTGGTCCGGTCGCCGACCGCTCTGTGAGGCGGAGAGCTCGGCGGGCGGTCCCTGATCGGGTCCGACAACGTCAGCGCAACGAGCGAGGGCTGACCGCCGTGAGGCGGTCAGCCCT